>CAZAMI010000032.1:0-11388 GCA_964486465.1 uncultured Desulfurococcaceae archaeon
GTTTTCATGAAGTGAAACTTGATAGTGAGGCAGTAAGGAGGAGGGTTAAGGATGTGGTGATGATAATTAAGGAGATGGAGGGATTAGTTAAGAATACGTAATTATACTACTTAAACTATGATACCTTTAGAGTTCACACGTTGGACATCCACCAGCATACTCCTCACTTGCAACCATTATCTCTTCCTTACCTATCCTAAACCATCTATGATATATCTTATCTTTATGTACAAACTTCTTAGGTACTGACTTTAATATCTCCTCAACACTCTCACCGATCTTTATTACTTGCTCAGGTTTTGACCTATCCCTAAATACTGTGACTCCCTTACATCCAAGTCTCCAAGCTATAAGGAATACCCTTCTAACGTCCTCCTCTGATGCTTCATATCTAAGATTGACTGTCTTACTTACAGCATTATCTACCCACCTTTGAAATACTGCTTGAACTCTTACATGCCACTCAGGATCTATGTCATGAGCTGTTCTCAGTACCTCTAAGTACTTTCTAGGTAGTACCTCTTTACGTCCCTTAGCAATCTCTATCAATACATCTGTAGTTAGTTTACCTAGCTTACTCAGGAATTTCTTAAGGTAATTATTAACCTCAATAAACATACCTATTGTTGATTCCCTCACATAGACTAGAGCGAAGAATGGCTCAATACTTGAGTTAACCCCAGCTATGATGCTTATGCTACCTGTTGGTGCTATCGTTGTTACCGTAGCATTCCTAGTACCCTTTACCATTTCCCTTCTTATTGATTCCCAATCAATAGGTGGTCTATCACTAACTAACTCCTTAACGTAATCACTAACTCTACCCTCATCGTAGATCTCGTTAGCAGGTACTTGAGGCTCCCAGTTAAACTTACCCTTAGCATGTATGCTATCATTAAATGCGGGATAAGGTCCCCTCTCTAGAGCTAATTCATTACTAGCTTCCCTAGCCTTGAACGCTATAAACTCCATTAACTTATCAGCTAGGTATAGAGCGTCGTGACTGTCATACCTAGTACCTAGTTCAGCAAGTAGGTCTGCAAAACCCATAACACCTAAACCAACTTTCCTAGTCCTTAGTACGGCCTCCTCAATTCTTGGATCTGGATACCAAGACATATCTATAACGTCATCGAGAAATCTAATAGCTAACTTAACAGTCTCTCCTAAATCGTCCCAGTCAATTCTACCATTCCTTAAGAATGCCCTCAAATTTATACTACCTAAGTTGCATGCCTCCCAGTCAAGTAGTGGTGTTTCACCACATGGGTTAGTAGCATGTATCTTACCTACCTTTGGTGTTGGGTTATGCTTATTTATGGTGTCTAAAAATACCATTCCAGGATCTCCGGACTTCCAAGCACACTTAATTATTAGCTCAAACAACTTAGTTGCACTGACTTTGTCCCACAGCCTACATTTACTTAGTACCTCATTAGTAGGCCCATATAGCTTAATCTCGGGGCATGTACGTGGGTTATAGAGATACCATTCACTATTGTTCTTTACAGCTTCCATGAATGAATCATGAACTCCCACACTTATGTTAAAGTTCTCGAAGACCCTCGTCTCACCACACTTAGACTTAATGAATAACTCGATATCTGGATGCCAGTCATGTAGTATGGCCATCATCGCACCCCTCCTCTTACCACCTTCCTTAATCACGTCAGCAGCAGTATCGAAGAGTCTCATGAAGCTTACTGGGCCACTACTATGACCTCCGGTACCCCTAATTACATCACCTCTAGGTCTTAGTGGTGAGAAGTCAAAACCAACACCAGCTCCAGTCTTATGTAATAGTACAGTAACTCTCAATGCATCGAGTATAGCGTTAGTATCATCCTCTAGAGGTACTACAAAGCATGCAGCTAGTTGATGCCTACGTGTAGCTGCATTCATTATTGTTGGTGAGTTAGGTATGAACTTAAGTCTAGACATTACTTCATAGAACTTAATGGCATATTCATCAACAGGGTTACCATACCTTGACTCAGCTAGTGCTATGAAGTTAGCAACCCTTCTAAATGCATCATTAGGTGTCTCCCTAACTTTACCTAATTCGTCTTTAAGTAAGTATCTAGCGTAGAGTAATCTAATTGCTTGATAAGTAAGTACTTTCTCAACATCCCTAAGTTCACCTAACTCCTTACCTGCTTCTCTGTAGATCCTTAGTAATAATAAGTACTTAGCAAATTCATGCCATCTATCATCAATTGATGACCAAATCATAGCTACATGTTCTAAAGCGTCGAGTAACTCTTCATTTGTAGGCTTCTTAATACCTCTACTCTTAAGTAGTCTAGTTGCTTCAGCATTTAGTACTTCAACATCCTTAACTGAGATACCAGCCCTCTTAGCAGCACTAATTACTAACTCCTTAACCATTACCTCACCCAACACCCGTGAATATCTATGTTACAAGACATAAAAACTAAAGAAGAAGGTGCAAGAGCGAAGTTAAATACTCTGAAAGACTCTACGGTCACTCTCTCAGGCTCAAGATGAAACTTACGTAAATACACACTTAGGCATATCACCACTCAATGCAATTAAGCATTCTACTATAGGTGATAGAGCTAAATTACAGGATAGTTATGTTAATAAATATTCATGATTTATATGCATAGTGAGTAATTGTTATCTCTACCTACTACTTAATTTATTCTTGGGTCTCTAACATTGAGAGTTACTGCCTCAGCTCCAGGTAAGATAACACTGTTTGGTGAACATGCCATAGTTTATGGTTATCCTGCAATTGTTAGTAGTATTGATAGAAGAGTTTATGTTAAAGCCGAAACCAGAAGTGATGATGATGTTAAGATATATGCTAAGGACTTAAAAGTCCCAGGTGTTATAGTTACCTATAAGCATAGTGAGGTCATAGTTGAAACAGACTACGGTAAAACTCTTTCTGCTATAGCATATATTGAGAAAGCATTAGAGATTACCTCAAGGTACTTAGGTACTCGTAAGGGTGTTAATCTTGAAGTAACTTCTGAAATGCCTGTAGGTGCTGGTTTAGGTACATCAGCTGCAGTATCAGTAGCTACTATAGCAGCGTATGCTAGAGTACTAGGTTATGAGTTAAGTAGAGAGGAGATTGCTAGGCTTGGTTGGCAGGTTGAGAAGGAAGTTCAGGGCATTGCTTCACCGATGGATACGTCGATAGCCTCCTATGGTGGATTCCTGAAAATCATCGGTAGGAGTGGTAGGTACGAAATTAGTAAGGTAAGAGTTAATGAGTCATTACCATTTGTTATAGGGTACGTGGAAAGAGAAGCAACAACCAAGGATTTAGTTAGGAAGGTTAAGGAGTTAAGAGGGAGGTATAGAGTCATAGTTGATGAGATAATGAGAATTATTGGTGAGTTAACCCTAAGTGCTGAGAAAGCGCTAATTAATGGTGACTTAGTAACCGTTGGTGAACTTATGAATATCAATCATGGATTACTAGACGCGTTAGGAGTATCTAATAGAAAGCTTAATGAGCTAGTCTATGCAGCTAGGAATGCTGGCGCTTTAGGATCTAAACTAACAGGTGCTGGCGGCGGTGGCTGCGTTATAGCCTTAACACCTGATAAGCAAGAGGAAGTTGAAGTCGCTATGAGGTTGTACGCAACACTAACCTTAAAGACTAGACTAGGTGTTGAAGGTGTTAAGATATTAGTAGAAAGACCTTAACTCACTACCTTTGAAAATTCTTGAAGCAAGTCTCTTAGCTATGTCCATGAATTTAGAATACTTAACATGTAAGTAAACCCTGAAGAACGCTATTTCCTTAGGCATCAAACCTATGGCCGTATCTCTAACCGATCTTTTCTCCACGATCCCGCCAGGCATTATGAACCCTATCTCAATATCCTCAAACATGGGATTAGTTGGTAATTTGGGAGTATCGATAAATATCGCTGAGGAATCTATATCAGCACCCAACTCCTTAAGCTTCATAATTAGATTCTCCTCAGCAACCCTCTTAACGAGTCTAACCAAAGCCGATATGCTACCTTGTACAGGCTCCATCGATTCATATATGACCTTGTAGGGGACTAACCTATTGAGTAGGTACTTAGCCTCTTCAGTACTCCTCACATCCGGGTGTGAGAGTACGTAGTCGTCATCAAGTATTATGTACTTATTGACATCATTTACAGCTTCACTAAAGTTTAGCACATCATTAACCTTAGCTAGTAAGTCGCCCATAACCTTATCGAAAGCTCTAGCTGTCTTATGAAAGTATACGGTCTTAAACATGTATAGTCTAGCTATTAATAAGTGGTCAAGTACGTCCTTAGCCTTATATTCTAGATAAATGTTGTCACCCATCGCTATGGAGTTATAAAGTAACCTGGTCCAATCGAGGCCTAAACCGTAATTAGCTCCTGTATATAGCGAATCCCTAAGTATGTAATCTATTAAGTCAGCACTATATGGACCTTTAATAATGTAATATAGAGTTCTCTCTGTTACATCACTACTTATATGAGACGCTAACGGCCAAAACTCAATTGTAGGAGCTTCAATTATCTTACTCATAACCTCAGCACTTAATGAATACTCCTTCTCTATGCATTTATCAAAACATTGACTAACCTCCGGTAATTCCCTAATTATCTTACCACCCATAACCTCATGATTAACACCATACTTCATTAATATGTAATCCTCAAAGGTATGGGAGAATGGTCCGTGACCTATATCATGTAATAGCCCTATAAGTCTGGCAATCATTACTAATCTCTCTAACTCTGATCTTTCAATGTCTAATCTAGAGTAAACAAATTCGGCAAATTCTCCAGCAACGTGCATAACACCTAATGAATGTGAAAACCTAGTATGTACTGCTCCAGGGTATACGTATTGAGCTGCTGGTAATTGCTTAATCCTTCTTAACCTCTGAAATGCTGGTGAATCTATTATGCATTTCTCATGAGGATATACTTTAATGTATCCATGTAACGGGTCCTTAATTAGTATGTACTCACTCTTGCACACCTCAACCTCCGAGAATATGAGTTGTTACAAGCTTTTACTACTTACTTTACTTGATGAATAGAAAGAGTAGTGGCAGGACGTTAAGCAACATTAAAGCCAGTATCAACATACGCTCAGCAACTCTAGCAACTCCTTGAACACTATAAGCTATATCGAATATCTTATGACCAACAAACTTTACATTTTTAATCACTACTTCAAGCGTTGAGTACTTAGCCCTTACTTCAGTATTTATAGCGTTAATCAATGCTTCTCTTACAGCATTAATTAATGACTTACACTCGCTAACTATATCGTAAGGGCTCTCCCTAATTGAGGCTGCACAACTATGATCGTCAGGAGTTATTATTTCAGCATCAACAATGCCGTAACTCTTCACTATATCCTCCAACTTCTTCCTAAATTCGCCATCCATATTGTTACCGTAAACATATACTAAGGCATACCTGGATCCATCACTAAACCTTATGGTAAGTACTCTCACTAAGTCATCACATAACCCTCTACACTCGGTAACGGATGCTACGCCTTCTCCATAACCTACATAAAATTCTTCACCCTCGTTACAGGAGTAATTACTTAGTGTGTTAATTATTACGTCCCTAACCTCATTCACATCGTTAACTTTAGGACCCTTAAATGAATGGGAATCGGCTACTGCCCTAACCAATAATTCCCCTCCACATCTATTCACAGATTCAACAATGTTCCATAACTCATAAGGGAGATCGTCATTACCTATGCGTTTATTCACTAAGAATAAAGCTATAAATGTCGGACCATTAAGTGCGAATGATTCCCAACCATTACTTAACTTAACTCTGTAAGGTTTACACATATCTAATTTACATTCGTTTTTGTAGGTATCATTTATCGCATTATGAATTAACTTAGCAATCCTCTCTGAGTCATCTGAACTAACAAGATTGTGTTCATGAGAACCCGGCGTATGAAATATGAATGGCTTGACTCTTGGTTCAAGTAACGACTGTAAGTGATATATGAACCTAGCTGAACCAACATTCCTAAAGGGCCCATAATGCAATGCTGGGAATATTAGTGCTATATCCTCGGCACCCTTCCTTTCAATCATTATTATCTTAACTTTAAGATCGTCTATCATAGTATACTTCCCAAATTCGTTCTCCAGCCTTAAAGGGTTACCAGTTAACCACGTATTGATGAATGCTCTCATAATACGTATTGGTGAGTAACCATAATCCCTACCTAAATTCTCTAAGAACACTAAATAAATGAGACCTACGGTAATGGATACCATCTGTATCGTTAATGCTGTGAGCAGTAAATTACCTCTAAATGACTCCATAACTAACTCATTCATCACGTAGAAGACGGCAAGAGTCGGTAACGTAGCTAACGGAGCAGCAACCACAGGGTTTATGAAGACACTTAATATTATGAATATGAAGCCGCTAACGGCCACGATACCAGCTCCTCTAAGCCCTATCAATCTGTAAAATATAATTTCAGCAGGTAAGGAGGCAATTATGACAGCTAGCGATAACCCAATAACCCTCCTCAAGTTAAATAATTTAGAAATAGCTAGTACCGAATATAAAGCTGGTAAGAGTAAGCCTATTATGAAGTAGTTAATTGCATTGGTCATTAATGAATTAAGACTTAAGATATTATCGCAATTGATTAAGCTAAGAATCACTATCAGTAATATATAGGTAATTACTAGGATGTTAGTTCTAGGCAGTATGTGTAGCCTCCTGTAATATTTCCTCGCTATATCATCAAGCTCCATATCGTTACCCTTAACCTCTAACGTCAATACATATTAGGAAATCACTTACTATTAAGCTTAGTGTCTCTACCGGGAATTAAGTAAATCACGAAATAATTAGCGGGTACAAAGCTCATTATTCAGTGATCCATCATAGTTAATTATGAGTAATGATCGATAGTGTTAATTGGATGGATGATGTTATATGATTAAAGTAATTAAAGTACTGAACCGTAACTAGGCTTTACTGGAATGTACTTCATAGTCTTAATTAGAATTACTAAACCTATGAGGAGCAATAATGTTGCTACATATATTCCAGGATAGTAATTACCTGTTAAGTCCCTGGAAATACCGCCAATTAATGGCCCTACGAGAACTCCACATACTAATGCAGTGAGGAGGAGACTGTAAGCTGCTTCAAGTCTATTCCTACCCCATATGGAAGATGCAATTAAGGGTGTGAGTGTTACATTTGCGCTAAATAGGATGGCCGACATTGAGACGCCAATAGTTACGAGTGGGATTGTAGTGTAGAATTTAAAGAGTAGTGCGTTAATCAATTCTATAACGTAAATTGTAATCAACGTCCTTGCGATTCCTAAGTACTCACTAATCGCACCTACAACAACCCTACTAATAACTGCAACAACAGAATATATACTCATGATTATGGAAGCCGTCATAGGGTCAGCTCCTGCCACCTCCTTAACTAAAGGGACTAAGTTACTAACTATTAATCCATCAAATAATGTTGTTAAGAATAGAACAGAAGCTATTAAGAGGTACTCCTTAGACTTGATTATTTCAGTAAACCCCTTACTAGTACTAATAGATTCACTAGGAGGCTCACTAAGTAATATTGCTGATGCAGTCATTACGGATGCCGCACAAATCGAATATATTAGTAAAGGTACTCTCCAGCTGCTGAAGTACTGTATTAAGTAAGTTGTTAGAGGAGATAAAATAAGCATACCTAAACTATAAGCACTAACAATGATACCAGTAATTATGCCAGCTCTCTTCGTCCCACTAAACCACTTAACACCTAGTGAAACAGCAATAACGTAAGCAAATGAATTACCCAACCCATAGATGAAAGCGTAAGAGATAATTAAAAATATGATATTTGGTGATAGAGCGGCTAATAATAAACCTGCCGACATGAGTACTCCAGTAATAGCAAGGAGTCTCTTAATGCCTAAGATCTCCTTAATGTAGCTGGTACTTAGGAATCCCGCGATGTTAGCTATGTTTAGCAAACTGAATGGAAGTACGCTTACAGACCTGCTAACAAGGAATTCCTTCTCAACGGAGGGAATGAATACAGACCATACATGTTTAAGTGACGTAATTACTATCATTAAGAAACATAAAGTGACTATCATTACGTACCTTACTAAGTTCATGACCTTCACCATACTTTTCCCTATATCTTCAAACACTCAATAATCCTTGCTAAATTTTAATACATACCTGCTGGTACTATGTTAAGTATTTAGTGAAAATTACTTAAACTGTAACTACTGATTAATTTATTAAACATTGTTGTATTAGCTAAAGGTTAATGAGATTATTAAGCATCTTAACGCATTAATAACCCATTAAAGAAGGTACGTACTACCACATTCAAGTACATATTTAAAAGCGACTATAGTTGTGTGATTTACTTTTACTCTTGAATATTGGGTGACACCTTTAATTTTTCAGTAACAGCATTATTGCGGGTAGTGAGGTGGAGAGGATACTAGCTGATGTCAAGGTATTATGGAGTAATCTGTATAGGAATGTTAGAACACTTTACATGGCATTTATTAAGCCTAGAGACTCATATATAGGTTATAGACTACTTGCTACAATGAGTAAGTTTAGAGATGAGTTTAAAGATGTTGACGATCTTAAGTATAGGTTCCTATTAAGGATTAAAGTGAAGAATAAGATTAGGGATAGTGATTTAGCGTTCACACCCATGATCTTATCTACTAACTTAATAGCTAAGGTAGTATCCAAGAATCCAGACTATAGCGTTGCAGTAATGACTATTAAAGGGTTTAAGAATCCAAAGTTAATAGCTGCCTCAGTAACCTTCAGTAAAGGTGCTGAGTGGCTATCAGCTGGTGTTAGACCAGTAATAATAACGTTCAACCCAGACGTAAATATCAAGTCTTTAAAGAGGTTATCAGGTAAGTTAGCTAAGGTGTTGTGGGATGAGATTAAGTCAAGGATTAATTACTCAGGAATTAGATATTCAGGGATCATAGAGTCTATGAGGTTATACCCAATACTCTCCGTGATAGTACTTAATAGTAAAGTCTATGGTGTTGAAGAGATTAAAGCCGTAATATCTGATGGTAGTGAGTATAAGGAAGTTAAGATACCTGTAAGATTGCCTGAGTGGAAGCTTGAGGACTTACCTGATAGAGTTATTGAAGATATTAAGGTGGTAATTATTAATCCAATAAGAAAAGGGCTACCTTTCGCAGCTAAGGGGGCATTCATTACAGGACCACCGGGTGTTGGTAAGTCCGTAATGGCTGAGGCACTAGCTGATGCTTTAGGGCTTAAGATTGTTGAGTTAAGACCGCAAACGTACAGGTCTATGTGGTATGGAGCTACTGAGAAGATGCTTAATGCCATATTCCAGCAGGTGATTAGGAGGAGGAAGGAGATCGCATTAGTAATTGATGATGCGGAATTCATTTCATCAAGGAAGTACACAATCCATGAAGCACACATTAGTGAGATATCAACCGTTCTCTACCACCTACAGAGACCTGATAGACCATTCACCATATTAACGGCTAACAACCCTGACCTCATAGACCCAGCAATACTTAGACCTGGAAGGATTGACGTAATGATCGTACTTGGTTACCCCGATAGAAGAATGAGAAGGAAAGCCATACTTAAGCATGTAAATAGGTATAAGATAAAGGTAAGTGACGAACTCATAGATGAGATCGTGGATATAACTAAGTGGTACTCATTAGCGGAGATTGAGGCATTCATAAGATTAGCAGCAGGTAAAGGTGAGGGTAGGATCACAGAGAACGAAATTAAATGGACTAAGAAGAAATTTAACATAAGTCCAACAGAGAGAGCGTCGGTACAGGAGTACCTAAGATGGTGGGCAAGTAAGGTTCAAGGAGTAGTTATAACTTACATACCTAGTGAAAATGAAATCTAACCTAAATGACTTGATTATAGGTAACCCATCAATCCAAATATAAATAAAATTATGAAGCTTACTGAACTTATTAATACGTTATCATCTATTGGTTTCCATTCAAACCTCTCAATAATTGATGCTACAAGTCCGGCTGTCAATCCTGCAGTACCAGCGAAGTAAGCACCTATAGGTAGCGATACTGCGAGCATGGCTACATTACCGATCCAGTGTTTTGTTCTTTTACCAAACAGCACATTCCTAACAATACCCGTTACCGCATCGCCAAATGACATGAATGATAGAGGTATGACGCCGTAGATGGGATCTTTAAAGATAAGCCATGATAGGGTTATCACGACCCCCCACATAATACAGAAGTTAACTTCATACATATTTTCCTCAACTTGAAACCAATACATTAACTTACTTCTTCTATGAGGTAGGTAAGTTATCAATGCTAATATTAATGCCATAATTAACGGTATAGCTGCACCACTAAATAAGCTTGGTACTAATAGAGCTGCAACACCACCAGTTAATATGTGGATAAGCTTTCTGTTATAATAAACAACTACATTATGAGATAGTCCCCTATTACGTAGAAATATGTAGAAGAATCTAGTACAGTAAACTACAGATAGGACATACGTAAAAAGGATCAATGCTATGATGGTTTCATGAAGTACGCTTTTATTAATTAATGCCTCAGGAGAGAATCCCAACTTCATTTTGCCACTAATTAAATTTTAAACTTATCTTAATTAACTATTCTACTCATTAACTTATCCCAATTAATTGTCTCACTCATTTGCCGATATTACTAACTCCTTGATTAAGTATATCTTACCATCACGTGCCTTGATGACTTTAATGCATGTATTCATTACATAGCAGTAAGCAACTAAAGCCGATATTAGAGCATCTCTTAAGTCTTTACTTCTATTGATTATTTCCTCGTAACCTTCGATGCTAATACCTAGTAAATCGCATAGCTTACTTACGTTATTAACCCTTGATGAAATTAATGCACTCTTAGGGTGTGTCTCAATGACTTTAATGCCGAGATCTCTTAATGTTAAGTATAAATTGTAAGCTCTCTGTGTTAATTTCTTCATCCAGGAAAAGTTGGGTGGAAATACCTTAAACCCAGACTTAATCATAACTCTATCAACTTCCCTCATTACTGGTCTAGGTGTTATTGGTGCGTCTATAGCTACTAAGCTAATGCCGTATTCAATGATGATACCTACTATTTCATTATCTGTTGATAAACATTTAAGAAGTATTAGCTTAGATTTAGGCTCGCTAATACGGATTATGGCAAATCCTGAACACCTATTTTCCTTAGCAGCTAAGTCTAAGCCCGCGATAAGCAATAATTACTTACCCTCTAATAGCTTCTTCAACTTACTAACATTTTCCTCAATAATTTTCAAGGCTTCCTTCAGTGTCTTAATACCCTCTTCAGTAACGC
>CAZAMI010000033.1:0-10995 GCA_964486465.1 uncultured Desulfurococcaceae archaeon
TACTTAAGCTGCATTTCAACTATATCCTCTAGAGCTCTTCTTGGACTTGGTGATGACAGTACTAATCTACCAACTATTTCCGCATCAGCACCTGAGCATAGAGCCTCACCAGGGTGTACAGCACTAACCATGATTCCAGGCGATAAAATTACGTGTTTCCACCCCATAGATCTCCTTAAATCCCTAATCACGCTTGACTTATTAGCAGCAGCAATGAGGGCGTCAGGATCAATAGAACTAAGTATGGTCTTCAATTCAGGTATCAACTTATCTATGGTTGATATACTACCTGAGTTAGTCATGGTGGTTTGCAGGATTAAATCAATACCCAAGCTCCTACACATTCTAGCTACTTCATCTAAGGCCCCACTAACACCCACAAATGCATGAGCTGTAACACCTTTAAAACCAGCATTAAATACCTCACTTATGGATAGGGTCATGATTGAGCCTATGTCAGCTAACTTCAAATCAGCTATGAAGTAAAGGTCTGGATGCTCATTAATTATCCTTGAAACCTGTCTTACACCATAATGAAGTATGTATGGTAACCCTACCTTATATACAGCAACTAAATCACTCGTTTCATTAACTATCTTCAATACTTCATTTATATCGTAACGAGGGCTATCTATAGATAAAACTACAGTCCTTCCCCTCTCACGAATATACCTATGTATGAGACCCATTGCTACACCTGTGAAACCATAGCGTAGTATTAATTTATGTTTTCATTAATTAGTAAGCGAACGAATAACTTAATGTTATAGACCCTTAGACTATAACGAGAAATTTAGAGTCATTTATCTTTCTTGGTACTACTTGCTACCTCATTATATAACCTCGTTAATGATTGAAGCATTCTTTCTTCATTGATCTTCAATTCGATTAATTGATATTCAGCAAATCCTTCTTTACGTTCCCTACTACTAAGCCTCCTTAACTTTAATACTTGACATTTCCTATAAGGATGAAGAGCTACGGACGTGTAAGCTCTAATTAATGCGTCAATAAAGGCTTGCTGGAATATAAGTACTTCATCACCTAAGTTAATAAGTATCCTAACATGCCTATGACCTATTGGTATGAATGCTGCCAGGAACTTTACATCTTCATTCCTAACTAACCTAACCCTCAATACCTAGATCCCTTAACTTAATATTTGATAATGACTTAATGACTTTAACCCCCTTACAGCTTAACCTTATAATAGCATTACTATCATTACCTTCAGTTATGACAAGTCCGCATTTAATTAGTAGTCTTAAATCCTCATCTAGATCCTTACTGTATGGTCCAAAGCTATAGTTTATGAAAGTATATCTTAATCTTAAACCTTTCTTAATGAGGTTGTACATTAATTTATGTAGGGTTATTACGCCCTTAATAGGGCCATACTTATCTATAATCCTTAACAACGTTAAGGGTTCAAGTTCTTTAAGCTCCATTGCTAACACTCACTACCCTAACTTAATGAAGGGATTTCTTTTAAGGTATAAGTTACTAGGGACTCCTAGACATTAAGGATTAATTTATCACCATTACTTGGTATGTATATAGAGCCGCTATCAACATGATCGCTTAATGCGTCCTTAAGCGCTGATGCCGAACTTAATTGGCTATGAACTATCACAACTTTACTAACACCCTTAATACTTTTGACAATCCATTGCAGTCCATCAGAGCCGGCATGACTTGAAAAGTCGAACCATTGAATTCTAGCCCTAATGAGCTCCCTACTCTCGCTTATTACTCCATCCTCAAGTAGTAGCCTACCCGGTGTTGATGGTCCCTGGAAGGATACGAGGAATATGGCATTATTGGGATCGTCCATGAGCTTCTTCACGTAGTAAACAGCTGGACCTCCTTTGAGCATACCTGCTGAGGAAACTACAACATTCTCACTGCCCTTAATAATTCTCCTCCTATCACCACTACCCCTAACTAATCTAAACTTACTTAACGCATTTGCTAGTAAATCATATCTATTTATGAATTCCGGATGTGATAGCAGTATGTTATTTATTACTCTAATCATCCCATCATAAAATACGTTAGCCCACGACATTCTCTCGTAAAGTAATGATAGTATCTCTTGTGACCTACCCAAGCTAAACGCGGGTATCAATACGTTACCACCATTTTCTATCACTTCATTAATGGACTCAATAAACTCATCTTCAACCTCCTTCCTTGGTGGGTGTATAGCGTTACCGTAAGTACCCTCTATTATGACTATGTCGGCATGTAAATTACTTAAATCGGGCTTCTTAACTAATCTCGTATCTATGGTGTTTATATCGCCTGTATACAGTATGGTTACCCCATCAACCTCTATGTACACCATTGAACTACCTGGTATGTGCCCAGCATTTAGCAACCTTATCCTGAAGTTATCTATCTTTACTTCCTCATTATAATTTACTTCAATGGTATTGTCAAGAAGCACGTTTAAATCCGTGTTATCGAAGGGTAGGTAGTAGCCTGATATCTTTATGAAGTCCTTAATCATTACTTCGGATAACTTCTTAGTTAATGTAGTCATTATTGCTGGGATACGTGTTGATGTATAAAATATGGGTGTTGCACCTACATGGTCTAGATGTGCGTGAGTTACAACTAGAGCTGCTATGTCGTTGGGGCGTATATGTAATGGTAGTTGAGGTTCATCTCTTTCATTAAAGTTCACACCATAATCTAGTAGTAGGTATCTCTTAGATTCATCACTACGTATAGCTATTGCAGCTCGACCCACTTCCTGACCTGATCCAAGTACTCTTATTTCAACCTTAGCTATTCTTCCCACCTAACTCAACACTTTATTTTCTCAGATAATAAGCTATTCCAGGTGCTATTGTGTTACCCTTAAGTCCTCGTGAATTGAAGAGGTTAATGAAGAGGTTTGGCGTCAATGTTGAGGAAGTGAAAGGTGTGAAATCAGTAACATTAACGTTCGAGGATAAGGAGGTAGTGATTAGGGAGCCTCAAATAATAGTTATGAAGGTTCAGGGTCAGAAGATATATCAAATTGTAGCCACTTCGGAGGAAGTTATTGAAGGTGTTAAGGAGGTTGCTGAGGAAGTTAGCTTTAGTGATGACGATATAAACTTCGTAATGGAGCAGACAGGTGCTAGTAGGGATGAAGCGATTAAGGCTTTAAAAGAGGCTGGTGGCGATATAGCTAAGGCAATACTGATACTTACTGAGAGGAAAAGTTAAAGTATGGGCCAGTAAGTCTCTGGCTTAACGCAAATACCCGTACGTTCAAACAATTCAATAGCTCTTCTTTCAGCCTCCCTAAGTACTTCATCCTCATTCATGGTTAACACTCTCCTATTCTTCATGACAAGATTACCATCAATTATTACGTCAAGTACATCATCACCGTGGGCATTGTATACTATATGTGATACCGGGTCATTTAGCGGCATTAATTTAGGATCCCAGTAATTAATTATTATTATGTCTGCCTTCTTACCAACCTCTATGGAGCCTACCTCACCGTCAATACCTATAGCTTTAGCACCTCTTATCGTAGCCATTTCTAATATTTCTTCAGCTCTGATAGCATTAGGATCCATTTTTGAGAGAGCCTGTAAATATGCAGTAACCATCATCTCCTCAAAGAGGTCATAATTATCGTTACTAGGACCTCCATCACATCCTAAAGTAACATTAACACCAGCCCTCAACATATCTGATACTTTAGCAATACCTGATCCTAACTTAGCATTAGAGGATGGGTTATGACTCACATGCGTACCTGTCCTAGCTAGTAGGGCTATCTCCTCATTAGTAACCCATACAAGATGGGCTAATACTACATTAGGTCCTGTAATACCTACCCAATGTGCGAATTCAACGGGCCTTTTACCAAATAACTTAATCGTGTACTCTACATCCTCCCTTACCTCAGCTAAGTGCATTGTTATACCCGTCTTTAACTCCTTAGCCTTAGCAGCTATTTCCCTATACAGCTCAATGCTTACAGCGCCTGGCGTTCTAGGTCCGAACCATATGAATATTCTACCGTCCTTACCATGGTATTTATTATATAACCTTAGAGTATCCTTCATACTCTCCTCCCCACTCTCGATAAGACCCTCATGGATTATTCCCTCCTCCAATGCGTAGCCACGCATATCCATCACATGTCTAGCAATAACAGCTCTAAGGCCTGATGAGTAGACTGCCTCAATGATGTCATCAATACCGTACCTACCTACCATTCCTACCTCAATGAATGAAGTCGTTCCTGACTTAATCATTTCTAAGATTGCGAGTTTAGCTGAAGCTAATGCTTCTCTAGGCTTCATACTGCCTTGTAATGGCCATATCCTATCTCTAAGCCACGGTATTAGCCTCCTATAGTTAGCGCACGCCTTAAGAATACCCTGAACTAAGTGGGTGTGAGTATCTATTAAGCCCGGCATTACTATGGCCCTACCCCTATCCAGCTCCTCCTTAGCCTTACCCTTATAGTGCTTATCCAGCTCTTCACACTTACCTACAGCTTCAATACGTCCATCACTAATAGCTACACATCCATCGCGAATAATTCTCCTATTCTTATCCATTGTTATTATGAATTTACTTCTAACGTATATGTCTACCAACTCAATTCCCACCTTAATTTAATCACTATGCATAAATCTTTATTTCTCCGTATTTAATCTACCATAATAAGTGAGGGAGTTTGTGTAGAACTAAAAACATTCAAAGTATTAGCTACCATAGTAAGTTATTGAGAAGACGTTTCGACATAGATACACTACAAAATTTAGTTAGGGCTTCTAAGGGTGAAATAAAGTCTGACTTAATTGTAAGGAACGTAAATGTTGTTGACGTAATCTTAAATGACATAAGAGAGGATGTCAATATAGCTATTTGGAATGGCTACATTGTCCGCATAGGCTACTTCGACGTGGAGAGGTTTAGAGGTAATGATACCCTAGTAATTGAGGGCTCACGTTATGAAGTAGCTACGCCAGGCTTCATAGATCCACACATACATATAGAGTCGTCAATGTTAACTCTAACAGAATTCTCTAAGTTAGCGCTAATGCATGGAACAACTACGGTGGCTGCAGACCCTCATGAGATAGCTAATGTACTAGGTATCGAGGGTATCAAGTTATTCATTGAGGAGTCAAGATACGTACCGCTCAAGGTCTTTTTCTATGTACCATCATGCGTACCACCAACTAAAACTAGACTTGACACACCGGGTAGTAGGATAGACTTTAATGATATTAAAGAGCTCCTAAAGTACGATGAGGTCATAGGCTTAGGTGAGGTCATGGATTTTTTAGGGGTAGTTAATGCTG
The DNA here is from genome assembly GCA_964486465.1 of uncultured Desulfurococcaceae archaeon. Lineage (GTDB taxonomy): Archaea > Thermoproteota > Thermoprotei_A > Sulfolobales > NBVN01 > CAZAMI01. The sequence continues at coordinate 5,328 of CAZAMI010000033.1, forward strand.
ATAATGACACCATTAATAAGGTATCATATGTTAAAGAAATGGGTAAGATAGTTGATGGTCATGCACCCCAACTCCCTGAGGAGTTACTGATACCCTACTCTATTGTGGGTATTAGAGGAGATCACGAATCATCATTCCTTGACGAAGCATTAACTAAGTTAAGGACAGGTATGAGGATTTTAGTTAGGGAGGGCTCTGCTTGGAAGGACCTAGATGAGTTAGCAAGTATACTCATACATATGAAGATAGAGAGCAGGTATTTAGCGTTCACAAGCGATGACTTAAGCGTACTCGAACTTGCTCATGATGGTCACATGGACAGAATCCTAAGGAAGGCTGTATCGTTAGGTATGGATCCTATAAAAGCGCTGCAATTAGCAACAATAAATGCTGCTGAATACCTGGATTTAGACGATGATATAGGGTCACTAAATGTAGGTAAACTAGCTGACATAGTACTACTGGAGAAATTCACTGAATTTAAGGTAAGGGATGTCATAGCTAATGGTAAGTTGGTAGTTATTGATGGTAGGTATGTATGGAATAAAGTTAAAAGGTTCAATTACCCAGTCAACGCATATAGAACTATTAAGGTGAAGTTTAGACCTAAACCCGAGGATTTACTCATAAGAATAAATAGTGAGGTGAGTGAGGGTTACGCCAAGGTTATGGCCATAAGGGTATTACTAGGTAAGACACTAACTAGAAAGGAGATAATTAATGTGAGAATAAGTAATGGCTATCTACTCACGGAAGGTGAAGTAGCGCACGTAGCTGTTATCGAGCGTCACCACGCTACAGGTAATATAGGTAAGGGCTTCGTTATTGGTTTAGGTATTAGTGATGGCGCTATAGCGCAAACAGTAGCTCATGACGTCCATAACATAATAGTAATAGGTAAGTCACCCTCCGATATGGCTAAGGCAGTAAATGAGGTCATTAACATGGGTGGCGGCTTAGTAGCAGTACTAAATAATGAGGTAATAGCGAAGGTGAAACTACCTATAGCAGGCTTAATGAGCGATCAAGACTATGAGATAGTACTAAAAGATTTAGAAAACTACATTGAAGCACTAAAGAAAATAAATATAAACTTTAGATCAGCATTTATGACTGTAGCCTTACTATCACTTCCAGTAATACCTGAAATTAGAATAACGGATAAGGGCCTAGTCGACGTCCTACAAGGTCGTATAATAAAACCATTAATTGAATTAAAGCCCCTAAAACTAAGAATAAATTGATTAAGCAAATCGATAAGGTATCTAGGGTGATGAAGTATATCGGCAATCGTGGATCTAACTAATAGGGATAAACTGTTATTGACTATCACAGTAATCCTAATTACAGTGACCTTAGCTAACTACTTAATGATCCAATTAATGTGCTTACTAAGTATTGCTGCTTCAATATTTACATTAGTATTCGTAGTGATCTTAAGTAGTAAGGTGAAATTTAATAAGCTGACATTCGCTTTAATTTCGTTAATATTGTTTTCATCAATCTTATCAACCACATTAATCTATAATGCATTAATTAATGAAGTACTAGCGTATCTAGCTTTAGGGATGTCCTTACTTGTATTCTCATTAGCTAATCTCCTAATTGTGTATTACTTCATATTCCTACACATTCACGGCCTAAACACTTTACTAAGAAATACGTCTCTGAAGGCATATTATATTATCGCGATCCTGCTCCTAATTGCTGGTGCAGTAGTTACATACTTCTTCACAGATAGTGAGTCACTTAAACTAGTTCAGGGGGTAGTTAAGGAACTTAATAGTAGCGTAATAAGCATACTATTCAATGGTAAGTTAGGATTGTATATAATGTTTACTTCAGTATACTCCTTACCACTAATATTGACAGGATCAATAATCTCCTTACTTACCTTACTTAAGATGATTAGAGAAATCCTTTAGTGAATAACTCGATATGCCTAGCTAAAATAGCTAAGTTAGTAGTAACTAAATCGTACCTAATATTTAGTAACGCCTTTAACTCTCTACTCAGGAATCTCCTATCAGCTAACACAATGAACGCTCTATCCCTCTCAGATCTCACTGCTCTACCTATGGCTTGTAGTACCTTTATTACCGCTGGTATATCCATAACTAACTTATCAGCTAATTCCCTACCGAACTCCTTAACTAGATTTCTCCTTAGATCTTTGACGTAATCATCTGGTTGAGGGTACGGTACACCAGCAATAATGACTACGTTTATCAGCGACTTATTACTTCTAGGATCAATTATTTCAATACCTTCAGTTACCTTACCGCTAGCTACGGCGTGAATTATTACTTTATCATAGCTTAACGACTTACTCAGTACTTCACTTAAGCTTGTATAGGGGTCTTCAACAACTTGATTAATCTTAACATCAATACGACTCACTACTTCATTCATGAATTGATAGCTTGGATGAACAGTCAGTACAATGCCCCTCGTTAAGGAATCATATACTTTAGTTATTAGTTCAGCATACTTTGAGTACATATACGTACTCCTTCTATGATAACTTGACGTTGTCTCTGCGTAGACAGCATAGTATGTGTGGTGATGAGGGAATACCTCACCGTAATCACTCTCAACATCTATGTACTGAGACTCCTTACCCAATATCTTATCAATTACGAGTTTGGGAGGCATTGTCCCAGACATCATTAAGACACCTTTAGCGACTTCCAATCTACTCCTAATGGGCTCGTAACTTACTGGTAATGCTTTAATTCTCTTACCATAGACGTCACTAATACCATAAGCTTCAAAATTCTGGTCCTTAATAGTGCTTAAGAACTTTAACACCTTCGTTAACTTAGTTGAAATTCTTACTATTGTCTCAGGAGATTCTAGAAATTCCTTTAATCTCTTAAGTCTGATATCTATGATTGCATCCTCTAATATCTGAAGGAACCCCTCACCTGGATAGATGAACGCCTTCTCTAACCTCTTAAGCATTCTCGACCTGATCTTACTCACGACATTAATCAGATCCCTCAAGAAATTAACTACTTCACTACCTAAGGAGTAGGCTCTAGCCTCCCTTAAGGCTTGATTAACATCTACATCACTTAACTCCTCCTCATAGATGCTTTGAGGATTGAGTATTGTGTGAGCTTCATCTATTATTACGTAAAACTCATCAAGTCCATTACTGAACGCTGTACGATATACATCCTCCTTAAATAAGTAGGGGTATGTGGCTATCGTGAAGTGACTCTTAGGTATCAATCTCGTTAACGCAAAGAATGGGCATACAGAAAGCTTAGATATTAAGTCATTAACTATCTCACGTGGATCTATTGATGATCCCTTAAGTACCTCAGTTATGTCGGTAATGCTTACACTACTCAGCCTCTCATAGAACGAACATAATCTTCTATTTCTCACTACCTTACAGTTTATCCAGAAATCATTAGGATCTACATCAGAACCCTTAAGTAATGGACACATTCTCCTACCGCTATAAACGAATGTGAAATCTATGCCAGCCCTCCTTAACTCCCTAATAACTGGTGCTATCTCATTGATTGTTCTGACGACATAAAGTACCTTATCAGCACTGCTATGAGATAGTATCGCTACTATGGTCTTACCAAACCCTGTTGGTGCTTTAAGGACTATGAAGTTACCTAAATACTTACTTATCCTAATTATCGATTCCTTCTGACCCCTCCTAAACCTCTCGTAAGGAAACCTCATTCGATCTCACTTAAACATACTTCTTAAGACTTTTAGGTATAATTCATTAAAACCACGTAATTGATAAATGAACATTTTAATCAATCCTTACTAAAGTACACGGTGATAGAATGAGTGGTGAAAAGCTTGACATACTTGGTTTAAGTATTACCGAGTCAATATCTAATCACAGTATAATGGTGACTAAGATTAAGGAGGTATTAATAACTAAGAAGACTAAGTACCAGGATGTGCAGATAGTTGAGTTTCATGACTTTGGGAGAGGCCTTATACTTGATGGGTTGATTCAATCAACTGAGGCAGATGAGTACATATATCATGAGTCATTAGTTCAACCTGTAATGGTTACACATCCCAAGCCTGAGAAAGTGTTAATTATTGGGGGTGGTGAGGGTGCTACGTTGAGGGAGGTACTAAAGCATGAAAACACTATTAGTGAGGCAGTCATGGTTGATATAGATGGTGAATTAATAGAGTTGGCTAAGAAGCATTTAGGATTCATGCATCAAGGCTCCTTCAATCATCCTAAGGCAAAGGTCGTCATAAGTGATGGTAAGGAGTATGTGAGGAACACACCAAGTGGATACTTTGACGTTGTGATCTTAGACTTAACAGATCCCTACGGACCCGAGATAGCTAGGGAGTTATACTCTAAGGAATTCTACGGTGAAGTTAAGAGAATTCTAAAGAGTAACGGCATAATGGTTACTCAAGCAGGATCTTCATTCTTCTATCCAAAGGTGTATAGGTACGTCTTAGAGAACATTAAGGCTAACTTCCCAATAGTTAGAGAGTATTGGGTATGGGTACCATCTTACGGATACTCATGCAACTTCATAATTGGATCCCTAAAGTACGATCCTAAAACATTGAGTGTCACAGACGTTGAGAAGGCACTAGAATCTAGGGGTGTTAAGGACAAGTTAAGACTATATTGCGGGGAGTTTCATGAAGCCCTCTTTAAATTTCCCATAATCATCAGGACTACGGATAAGGTCTAAGCCTATGTTTTTATGCGTCTAGTACCGAAGGCTATTAAGTCCATCCTTAACTCATAACCATTAACCTTCAGTATTGCCTTCAGCGGCACTCCATAATCGCTATCAACCCATTCTGTAATTACGACGTGGAATTCAGTATTATTAATGATTCTAGTATATTCTATAACCTTCTTTAAAGCCCTCACCTTGCCAAGGTCACGTAACTCTATATCCTCATAACCATCGACTAAGACCTTAATACTTCCGTTAACGCTCTTATTGATGAACTCAACATCAATAAGTACTTGGGATAGGTTATTTACGCTTGGAGTCATGCCCAGCAATTCCCTAAGTATTGGCGCATAATCTAAGCCGTAATAGAACGTCAGGTAACCACTAATTAACTTCTTAGTCGTGTTGGTACTTACTGTAGTATTGGTTACGTTCGCCTTCGGTTGAGCTACTGTTATTTCGTAATACCTAATATCAACCTGTATTAAGTCCTTAATACCTAAGACTTCAGAAGGTGTTGGCAAATTTCCTTTAACTTCATAGACAAGATCTAAAGCTATTGATCTATTACCTGAAGCTAGCTCACTTAAATAATTTCTTAAGTCATCTATTGTTAACTTATGAGTTTCTTCATGCCTACCGATGGTCATGTATACGGTAGCAGTGATTATTAAGGCAATAATCACTGCGATAACGACTAAATCCCACCTAATTCTAGGCATTGAGATTCTTACATGTCTCCTCCTCTTCCTAACTACCTTACCTACCTCCTTCCTCTTCTTACCCTTCTTACTCACGATGTAACCCTTCAATCACTCTTAAGCGCAAAGCTTAATATGTATTCAACATAGTTAAACCTACTCCAATATCCTCTTAACCTTTATCGTCTGCTCCTCACCTATCATTCCGTAAGTCATGACCACTAAATCACCAATCTTTAACTTCTCCTCATCCCTCAATCTCCTATA
>CAZAMI010000034.1:0-10901 GCA_964486465.1 uncultured Desulfurococcaceae archaeon
AATGAGTGATGGCACCATAGTATTGAAGCCAATAGCTAGTGAAGTCCTAGAATTGACTGGTAAGTTCAAGGACCTACTTAAGTATAAGGATTTAGAGGAGCTTGAGGAGAGGCAGGAGAGATTTATAAAGAGAGAAAGAGGATTATAACTTCCTTGATACCTAGACGTGTTTTACTTGATGCTGATGTTATTTATATTCTATCTCACTCTCGATAACTTATTTAAGTTCAGTACAAAGGTAATTGAGTATATAGTCATGGGTAAAATCTTAGCTTATGTATCTTCAAAAATATACGATGATGTAATATCAACACTTAGAAGTAATGGTGTACCATTAAGTAAGGTGGTCGAGTTTATAAGTGCGATATCGAAAATACCACATAAGCCATTACCTCTAAACCGTTTCCCGCCTACGGTCTTTTTAGGTTTCCGTAGGTCGGTTCATTACGGCTTTCGGGTGTACCCCCTCCCACCCCTTCATGCTGACAGTCTCTTTCATAGGTAATTACTGCTTGGGGTAGGTGGTCTCGGAGATACCCCGATACACTGCTAATTCAAATTATATGAAGTCAGATTTATATATCTTTCAGTCATTACACAGTGATAGTGACTGTAGTGTGTCTGAGTGTGAGAAGGTATTTATTATTAAGTCTAGACTTGTCAAGCTTGGCAAAGGGAGAATGGGGTTCTACATATCAAGAATGTATCGGATGGAAATTGAGAAATACCTTGGACTTGATGCAACGCTCATTATCTGTTTCCACTCCAGAGGAGGCGACGATAAGAGCTAGATTTATTGTTAAGGGAGAAGAAGCTGATTGGTTGCTACTGACAATGGCTAAGTTTAAGGCAGGAACACAGAAGGCATTAGAGAGTGCTAAGCATGGTAAAACAAGGTTCGCAGAACTAGTAAAAGCTTCCATGAAGATAATAGGTAATAATAGGTACGCTCGTGGCTCAGCAAAAATAGTACAAGGGATAATAGAGTCAGTAAAAGCACTACAGAAGTTAGGTGAGGACATAACATTAAATGATGTCGAGCTTAGAGACTGGTGGATGATTCAGTCAATAGGAGCTAGAAACGATGCTAGTGAAAAGGGTAATAGAAACATAAGACTTATTGGAGATAATGATGTTGAAATATTAGTTCATGATAGAGCTTCATGGAGAAGAATTAAAGTAAAGTACAAAGCCTCAAAGAGATATAGCATAATCCTTGATGAGGTAGCTAAACTGGGAATAAAGAATAAGCTTGGCTACTTGGCGAGAATAATCCTGCTAAACTCTTCACCACATAGAGCATATTGTGAGCTACAAGTTACAATTCCTTGGAATCTATATATGAAGTATCTTCCAGTTAAAGGACATGTTCATGGAGATAATATTGGCGGAATAGATGTTAATCTTGATAGGATAAACCTAGCTATAGTGTCTAGACAAGGAGTTTTATTGGACACTTATACTGCTCGTTTCCCAGAACTTAAAGTACAGGGGCTAGACTACAATAGAAGAACTAGTATTGTGATGAATGCTATTCACAAGGTGCTAGACTATGCTGTTAATCATGGATGTTCCCTAATAGTATTAGAGAACCAAAAACACTAGGATACTTAAAATGGGTCTGGTTAAGGAGAGGTGAAAGAAGGAGTACTACATGGAATAGAAGAGTATCATTATTTACAGTTGAGATTGTTGAGAGAATATCATGGCATGCACCACAATATGGACTTAAAGTGTACTATGCTAACCCCGCATATTCTAGCAAGTTAGCAGAAGCAATAGCCAAGAACATAGGGTTAGATAGACATTCATCATCAGCATACATTCTAGCACTGGAGTACCTAGGATTAAACCTTAAAGAAGCGTATCAAAACCTACAGAGACCTTAAAAGACCTTTAACCTAGAAACAGTTGCTTACCCTGAAATAGTAACTCAAGCACTAAAATACTATATGGAACATGGAGGGTCAAGAAAGCTACATTACTTTGACTCATAACGTTGCAACAGCAAGATATTACAATTTACCATTACTAACAAGTGATAAGTACATAATAAAGCACTCAAAAGAACTTGAAATACGTGTCATAGACTTAAGAACTATAAAATAATTAAGAGGAATAGCTTACCTTAGTGTACCTCCTAATGTACTCTACACCCTTCTCAGTTATGACGTAAATCTTGATTTTAGTATTTAAGTTGAGCTTATAGAACGGACATGACTTAGCTATTCGGCATGTTGCACATTTACTCCTACACTCAGGTCCTATCTCAACTTCATTCACGTACCCTCTAATTACTAAGTAATCTATCAGTTCCTTAACTACATACTTATCTACACCTAGCTTACTTGCTAAGGTATCTATAGTGAATACACCGCTATTCAAGAGTTTAAGTACTTTCATACGAAGTTCATGGTTCACTTCTTAACAACCTGAATTCTACTGCTGTCTCTCAATACTTAAGATTATTAGGTTTGGTGCATGCTAAAGCTAGGGAGTATGGGTAGTTGCTTACTATGCGGTAGTAAGTCTAGGGTCATTAGTGATGTTATAGGTGTATGTGCTTCATGTTTAAGGCGAAATCCTAATGAGTCACTTAAGATAGCTTTAAGGGCTCATGTAAATTATAGGGAATCGTTAGGTCTACCACCCGAACCACCGCGAGCTGGTGAGGGATGTTTAAGATGTTCGTTATGTGTTAATGAATGCCTAATACCACCAGGTGGTAAGGGCTTCTGTGGTTTGTGGTCCAATAGTGAGGGGAGGTTGAAGCCCATTATCGGGTGGGATAAAGCAGTAGTTTATTGGTACTTAGATCCACTACCAACAAACTGTGTTGCAACACCTGTATGTCCAGCAGCAATAGGGGCTGGGTATCCTAGGTACACGCTCGTTAAGGGACCTGAGTACGGTATGTTTAACCTTGCAGTATTCTTTGCAGGTTGTAACCTAGACTGTCTATTTTGTCAGAATTGGGAGCATAAAGAAATGATAGCTAGTGAGAGATTAAGGGTTAAGTACATAAGAAGTGTTGATGATTTAGTTGAGGAGGCATTAGGAAATGATAGGATAACCTGTGTATGTTTCTTTGGTGGCGATCCGGGTCCTCACATTCTCTATGCTATTAAGGCTTCACGAAAGATCGTTGAGTATGCTTCAAGGAAGGGACTTATTAAGAGGATATGCTGGGAGACTAATGGATTAGTCAATCCCGCCATCATGCGTGAGATGGCTAAACTAAGCCTGATTAGCGGGGGTATTGTGAAAATTGATTGGAAGGCTTGGTCACCACCAATATATCAGGCTTTAACGGGTGTTAATGGAGTTAAGGCTGTAGAGAGATTAAAAATTAATGCTAAGATAGTAGCTGATCTAAGTAAAGAAAGACCTGAAGTACCACTACTAGTTGTCAGCACATTACTAGTTCCAGGTTACGTTGATGAATACGAGGTAGGTAAGATAGCTGAATACATCTCCTCACTAAATAATGAAATACCGTACGTACTACTAGCATTTCATCCTGACCACCTCTTAAGAGATTTACCACCAACGAGTCTGAATCACGCATTAGGAGCTCTAAAAAAGGCTAGAGAAGCAGGTTTGAAGCGCATATTCATAGGTAATGAGTGGCTCTTAGGTAACTATTATTAAATAAAAATATGTTTATGAAGCAATAACGCTAAACATAGTAATCATTAATTGATGAGTATAGTAGCTCGTAAGCCTCACTACCTAACACTCTCTCAGCAAACTTCATGAAGTTCTCTATGGTTGGATTCTTACGAACCTCCTTAATTATTCTCGATAACTCCGGTCTATGAATAACGACAATCCTCACTAATTCATTTAATAGTCTTAAACCATCAGAGTTTAGTACACCTCTCCTTCCAAAGTATCTCCTATAATTTAAAATTAGTAATTTAGTGTAATTGACTATGTCCCTACTATATCTATCCTCTACTGGGTTACCCATGAAGTTAACCTACAGCCCTACTTCATACCTACTCTCTCAAGGAATTCATCAACTATATCCTTTATTGTTGGTCCCTCCAATACCTTTAGCTCCCATTTAACCTTAATTACGGGCTTATCAATCCTTACAACTCTACTAACGTCTGCTGGTGATCCTATAATTACCGTATCAGCATCTATTCTCTTTATGGTTTCCTCGAGATCCCTTAACTGATCCTCGGTATAGCCCGTTGATGGTAGTACCTCCTTCATATGTGGGTATTTCTCATACATCTCCTTAATTATGCCTACAGCATAAGGTCTGGGATCAACTATTTCCTTAGCACCATACTTTAATGCCGCTACATAGCCAGCACCGTAGGGTAAGGAGCCGTGAGTTACTGATGGTGAATCTTCTATGACAACTACTCTCTTACCCCTGATTAGCTCAGGCTTTTCCACGTAGACCTCCATATCGGCTAGTGTGATCTTCGCCTTAGGGTTAATCCTCTTTATGTTATTAACTACCTTCTTAACATTCTCTTCAGGAGCTTGACTAACCTTATTCACTATCACTACATCAGCTAACCTAGCATTTATCTCACCAGGATATGAAGACACCTCCTGACCAGGTCTCATGGCATCAGCTACGGTTACTAAGTAGTCAGGAGTATAGAACGGTGTATCATTGTTACCTCCATCCCATAGTATGACATCAGCCATCCTTTCAGCCTCTCTCAGTATTGCGCCATAGTCAACACCAGCGAGTACCTTAATGCCCATGAGTAAGTAGTGCTCATACTCTTCTCTCTCCTCAATAGTTAAGCCCCACTCATCCATGTCCTCAACCTTCTCAAAAATCTGTACACGCATCTTACCTAAATCTCCATAAGCCATTGGATGCCTCACGACAACGAATTTTATGTTACGTCTAAGCAACTCCCTAGCTACAGCTCTAGATACAGTTGATTTACCAGCACCAGTTCTAACTGCTGTAACAGCTATTACTGGTCTAAAAGACTTTATGTAGGTCTCTGATGGTGGTAAAAGCTTAAACTCAGCACCTGCTGCTAGTACTTCTGAGGCTATCTTACCTAGTTCATCATAAGTTATATCACTAAATGATAGAACTACCTCATCAACCTTATACTCCTTAATTATCTTACCTAAGTCCTTGTACGGAATTATAGGTATGCCATCAGGATACTGAGAGCCAGCAAGTTCTGGAGGGTATCTACGTCTCTCAACACCAGGAATTTGTGTAAATGCAAAAGCTACTATTTCATATTCAGGATTATTCCTGAACACGACATTGAAGTTATGGAAGTCGCGGCCACCAGCACCTAGTATTAATACTCGTCGCTTCAAAAGCATCAACCGTGTATTATATGCTGTTCAAGAATAAAAATTTTTTATTGAGATCTTGAAAGAATTTCCTCACTATGAATGACTGATGTCCTTCCTACAACTACCTAACGCATCGATCTCCTTAGCTATCCTCAAGGCTATGTATGCGTCCCTTAAAGTAGGTACTTCAGGTAGATTCTTACCATTGATCCTCATTATAAATGAACGTAGCTCTCTCTTTAATGGTTCTTCACCATAAACCTTATAACTTTCATCACTACCTGGTCTCCTAATACATACTTCACCCTTAACGTAATCAGCAATTACATATGCGTCATTAAAGGCTACATCAATCTCCCTAATTTTTACCGGTAAGTTACCGTCAGTTACATAAGAGATTAATGTATTACCGTAAGTTAGTACTACACTCACGGTCTGAGCTACTGAATTCTCAATCTCTAATACTTCAACAGATTTAATGATCCACTCCATATCACCTAGGAAGTAATGTGTTAAGTCAATATCATGAATTGTTAAATCGTAAACAACAGAGTATTTTCTTAAACGTTCAGGTCTTCTGGACAATCTCTTAAAGATGATGTACTTAGGCTTACCGTAGCGTTTCATCAGCTTTTTGACTTCATAGGTAACAGGATCAAATCTAACTATGAAGCCTGGTTGAACAATCACATTGGAAGACTTAGCAATATTTTCGAGCTTAACTATCTCGTTAGGGTCTGTAGCAACGGGCTTCTCAACGAATACGTGAAGTCCTAGTAAAGCTAAGTTCTTAGCTACACTTATTAACTCATGTATTGGAACTGCTATAATAGCCGCTTCAGTACCTATGGAGGGTAATTTAGAGTAATCCGTTAAGTAAGTCTCCACACCATACTTCCTTGTTGCCTCTTTCACATTATCTATATTTATATCAACTAGTGCTGTAATCCTTACTAATCCCTCCTCCTCAAGCTCCCTTAAAACCCTTAAGATATTGCGACCCCATCTACCAACACCGACAAGTGCAACACTTACCTTACTCATAACAGCACCTACTTAGAGATGCGCTAACCTTAATTAGCTTAATAGGGTCTCTATATGCATCAGATCCTGCGATGTTCATCACGCATCAGTAACCAGGTCATTCATCACCTAATTAGAACACCACTTCTGTACCTAATTTTCTTAATATACTTCTAAAGTTCTCACTCACAACCTTAATTACTTGATCCTGCTCAACCCCTTTAATTTTAGCTATCTCACTTATTGCTTCAGGAATTAACTCCGGATTCAATATCATTCCCCTATACTCGTAAGGTCCATCAGACTCTGTAATCATTATCTCAATAGGTGCCTTCTCGATAATTAATCTCATCTTCCTCTGCATCTTTAATGCTACATTAACACCTATGTAATAACCTAATGATTCAATATCCTTCAATAGTTCCGGAGGTCCTGTATACCAGTGAATTATCGCTACCTTAATATCGTACCTATATAGTAAGTCTAGTACATCCCTCCAAGCACCAGCTGCATGTATCGATAACCCCTTATTGTAATCCCTAGCTATTTCCAAGAATCTCTTGAAGACTTTAAGTTGATGAATAAAGGTTTGAGGAACAAACTTCTTATCTAGACCTACCTCACCTAAAAAGTAAACATTATCCACAAGTTCTAATATTTTGTCTAATTCATTTATATAAGCCTCTTTAACCTCCCATGGGTGAATACCGGCCGCTGGAATAATGTTTGCGCATTTCCCAGCAATGCTTAATGTCTTAAGCGATGATTCATAATCGTCAGAGACAGCTAGGAATACGTAGTTAGACATTTTGCAGTACTTCCTTAGCTTATCCTCATCGTACTCATGCATATGTACATGTGAATCAATAATCACCTTAAATACACCATTATGTACTTATCTTTACATAGTTTAAGTTGAATTCATGGAGGATTTTGAGAGCACGTGGAGTTATCTTGGGGGATGCAATAACGCCTCTAACATCTATACCTAGAGACTTATAATATTCAACATATCTCTTTAACTGATATACTGCATCGATATCTGCTTGAGATCTCTTAACCTCAACAATCACTAACTTACCATCTTTACCTCTAAGAATGACGTCAATCCTACCATGAGGTGTACTAACCTCCCTAGATACTAGCTTAGCACCATCCTCTATTAATGATGGATTGGATGCTATCATGTTGATGAGATCTCTCTCAGCACCTTCAAGTATGAACTTAGCCGTTGTTAGTCTAGTCACTAGTATGAAGGGACTGCCCTCAATATGGATCTTTAACTCTTCCTTAGGTCTCACCCTTATAGCATTTATTATTAACCTTTCATCACTTACTCTAGTGTAGATGTGTGATTTTGGTTGCCAATTAATAGGCTCCCTACCCTTACCTTCATGAATCAGTACAGTACCATCCTCTTTAATTATTATTAACCTCCTAGCAATACCAGCTTTACTACTAGCTCTTCCCTTATATTCAATACTGCATTTAGCTACAATTACTATTGTAGCGACCTTAAAGTATCGACGTATTAACGTGTTAAGTTCATTTATTGATACATGACCGGAGTATTCAATCATGCTTGGTAACAACTTTAGCAACCTCCATGATTAATTTAATAGCGTTATCTAAGGACATATCAGGTAATGTTGTTGAAGCAGCTTCAGCATGACCTCCAAATTTACCTTTCAATTTTCTTGAGAGTAATTGACATATCTTAAAGGCTCTATCACTAATTGATCTAGCAGTAACTACTATCTTGCCCTCCTCCCTCCTAATCAGAATTACGTCCTTCTTACACATCTTTGAGAATTCCGTCGTAGCTATGCCGAGTAACCCAGCATATATTCTTGATTCGGACAAGTCTAGTGCTGCTATCTTAATACCTGAGACCTCGAGTGATCTCTCACTCAGCAACCTCAGTAACCTCTTAAGTAGGAATTTAGCAACCTTAGCTCTCTTAACGACTTCATTATCACTACTTATGTCCTTATTCTTAAGCATTATATCAACTAAATACTTCATGTAATCTAAATCACTTGGATCTCTAGCTATTGAGAGCTTAATTAAATCCGCAACTTTAGCTACATCAGGATTCCTCGTTTCATTACCTTCACAGACATCGGCAACCTCAACCAGGAATTCCTCATATGGGTTCATGAGAGGTTTAAAAACATCCTTAATTAGATGTGGTGTTGATGAAGCCTTACTCCAAATAATCTTCACATTACTTAAGTTTAGTTCGCTTAAGAAGGCTTTAGAACTGACGTGGTGATCTATGACTGTTATTCTGTTAATGCTCTTACTTATTAGTTTTATGAAGTTAACTAATTCATTACTTAAAGCAAGATCTAGTAAAACAAGTGCATCGATATCACTACTAATCCTTCTTGCATCTATGTGAGCTCTCCATGGTTGTGTGAACACTATATCTATTCGCCCCGGATAGAAATCACGCATGTAATGCTTTATGTATATAAATGCTGATATGACTCCGTCACAATCACCATGACATACTACTCCATGCCTCAAGACACTCTCACATATTCTTAGTCTTGACGCAGATTATAAAAGCTGGTTTACAAATTATGAAGCAGTAGGGATTAACTGTGTTAAAAGGTGAAGCTAGAAGTGAGATATTAAGAGATCCATTAACGCTAATAATTAATAGACTCAAGAGTCAAAAGTACCATTTAATAGGTACTCACTCAGCTGTTAAGAAGTGTCTATGGGTTCATAATGCCTTAGTTGAAGGCAGGTTCTGCTATAAGTGTAAGTTCTACGGTATAGAATCGCATCGATGCATTCAATTCACGCCCTCAACACTATGGTGTTGGAATGCATGCTTACACTGCTGGAGAGTTAGACCTCAAGACTACGGGTTCACCTATAGTGACTTAACGAGGCTACCATACGTTGACGACCCAGACTTTATAGCTGAAATGGCGATACATGAGCATAGAAGAACTGTTAGTGGTTACAGATATAGAGCGCCTGAGGAATTATGGAGGGAAGCTATGGATCCTAAGCACGTAGCTATATCATTAACTGGTGAGGCAACACTCTATCCTCGTTTGGGGGAGTTAATTAAAGCATTCCATAGGAGAGGCTTAACTACATTCCTAGTGACTAGAGGTATTAGACCTGAGGTATTAGCATCGCTCGACGAAGAGCCTACACAATTATATGTATCGGTTGAGGCATGGAATAAGAACATGTATGACTACTTCAATAAGCCATTAACTAATAGGGGATGGGATAGAACGTTAGAGACATTAGAAATTCTTCCATCATTTACATGCCCCACCGTAATAAGAGTAACAGTTTTGAGAGGTTTTAACATGGATGAGAAAGCAGTTAACGGTTTTAGTAAGTTATTGAGTATGGCTGAACCCACATACATAGAAGTTAAGGCATATATGCATGTTGGGGGTTCAATAGAGAGGCTTAGTAGGGAGAACATGCCATCATTTAAGGAAGTCCTAGAGTTTGCTAAGAGGTTATCAGAATCTATAGGGTATAGAGTCGCATCATACTCAATACCCTCAAGAGTGGTACTACTAACTAAGCTTGAGAAATCAATTATAAGGTATGGTAAGGGCTGTCCTAAGGGATGGTATGAAGAGGAAGTAGGTGATGAGTACTCAGGTGAGTATGGAAAAATAGAGGATGGTATTTAGAGTACCTTTAAGCATATGGTTTGGTAATATTTACATTCATCGCTAATAAATAAGGCACCTTGGAGGGGGTTCTTACCTCCCACCACCTTATTAGATATTGAGTTTTACTTAAAGCCTTTACATTCTTTAAGAGATTTACGAATGTATCGGCTATTCTTATTCTCTCAGTATATCCTTTGATTTCCCCATTCTCTATATAGAATACCGCATCTTTACTAACTGTTGAGAACTGACCTTCAACATAATTCTGAAGTCTAGTATACCAATTATTAGTTACTAACAGTCCTCTCCTTACCTCTCTGATTAATTCTTCCTCACCATAGTCTCCAGGTTTTAGCTCTATATTCCATGGTAGCGGCGTAATCCAGCCAGCATTACCTGTTGTTCTGCCTCCTAACTTACTACTTGTCTTAACATTATGTAGTATGTTTGTGAATTTACCTCTCTCTATTATTGGTTTATTGTATGTTTCTATACCCTCATCATCGAATGATGTAGATCTAGCTAGTTCTACATTCCTAGGTACGTCATAAAGCGATATTATGTCTGATGCTACGACATCACCTACTTTAAACTTCATGAACATGGAGAAGCCCATCATTATGTAAAGACCTGACGCCATCATAGCTACATCGTTTAATAGATTACCTACAACAAGCGGTGATAGTACAACATCATATTTGTCGGGCTCTACGCTTACCTTATCCCTACTTAAGGTAGCTATCTCTGCTGCTCTCCTCCCAACATATTTTATGCTTTCCTCGTCAATTCTCCTACTACCGAATGCCCAATGACCACTTACATCTCCCTTAAATGCCCTTAAATAACACATAACCTCACTACCTTCTTCCTCGCCTTCAAACCCTTTACTTGTAACAAGCGCCTTTCTCCCAATTGAGA
>CAZAMI010000035.1:0-10522 GCA_964486465.1 uncultured Desulfurococcaceae archaeon
AGAATAGGCACCGATATAAGTGAGGATACTATCAACTCCATAAATAACTACGTTGAGGAATTAGCTAAGAGCATCATCAATTCAGAATAGATATCCTATATGACTAAGGGATTGAGTTGTTATCACTTTTACCTTCACTATTCTTTACTTTAACTCCCTATGTACGAATTCCCTCATTAATGTTCTATACTCTTCAATAAGATCTTTCAAGTACTTGCTTAGCCTATTAGTAAGTACATTAACCACATGTGTAGCTACATCTTTAACTATATCGAAATTGTATGGTACTAATGCTCTACCTACCGATGTTTTAGCTAGTAGCCACTGCGTGATTAAGTCCCTATCAATGAATTTCTTAAGTGTTAACACTTCTATATCGATACCTAAGACCCACACTACCTCTCTTAAGTAATTCTTAGCAGCAACTCTAACCATCTTGTCCCTAAGTGATTCAAATATGTCACGTGATCTTAACTTGATCTCCTCAATTAGCTTGTCCTTACTTAGTGAACTTACCAACTCTAATCTTACTGCATGATCGATAAACCTAGTATTTAGTAATGGATCTATGGAGTTATGAATTAACGCTAAGATTGAGGCATAACTACTATGGATTAAGCTAACACTAAACCTATCTAACGCTTCACTATAGCTCTTAGGAACATATTTCTCAATAGTAACTTCATCCCCAGTTAGTAAGGCTTTAACAAAATCTAGCTCCAACGGGTCGATACCTAATATCTTACCGTCCTTACTAATTGCAGGTACACTAAGTAATCCTAACTCGGTAATAACTCCTAAATCATTAGATACATCAACTAGCTTAATACTACGTAATAAACCTTCATCCTTTAAAGACTTAACAACATTATAGCTAGACATACATAACCTATGAATGTATAACGTAAACTCTCCACTCACAATAATCACGTATTGTTATTAACTAAGCCTATATTAAGTATTAAATGCAAGCGTAATGTAGGGTTATCATTAACATTTACACGAACTTAACTCCTCAATAACTACAACCCTAAATATAGGTACGTTACCCATACCAATAACTTGCTCATCAATTATAGTGAAGTTACCTTCAAGTCCTAACTCCTTAAGTGCGCTAATTGCTACCTTATTAGGACTCATTACTATAGCACCAATATCTGACTTGTAGAGCTCATTTACAAACTCATTAGTTGACTCACGAACAACACTCTCTACATACCTCCTTATAATGTCCTCACCAACCATCTTAACGCCCATATCTCTAAGAGTTACTATTACATCCTTATCCATTCTGGGATAGATATTAACACCTTCTAAAACAGCTATGAAGTGAAGTGTTGTTAGTGCTGGATCTCTATATGGATTATCGTACATTACGTACATAGGTATGTTACCGTATTTCTCATCTATGGTGTTAAGCACACTTAAGAATGCTTGGTTGGTATAACCATTCCTATAGAAGTAAGTCTGCATAGCAATCATGTTTAATGTTGGCCATACCATAATCATGAATAATGAAAACCCTAATAACACACCTTTTAATAGTCTTAGGTAATTTAATTTGATCTTAAACTTACGAATGGATAAAAATCCTAAACTTAGAAGCATGGCTGTTAATGGTGTTAGCTGTTGAAGGTAATGCGGTCCCCAAGTAAATCCAAAGATATTAAACACCATAAAACCTCTAGTCCCTAAGGCCAGAATACATAATGCAGTCATTAAGTATATAAGTAACGCTCTACCAGCTCTATCCTTAAGTACAGCTAAAATAATCAATATAGTAAATAAGGCAATGAAGATATAGAATAATGGTTGCTTCATATAATAAAGCAAAGTTATTATGGGTATTCCTGAAGGGTACATAGTTACATACTCTATAGTAATAAACCTTAACCTCCTAAGATACTCAAAAATAGTTAGTCCACTCGATATACCCGTCCATCTAGCTTGAGCCATGAACATTAGTGAGTGTAAGGGATTCACTATGTTGTATACAACCATATTCGCATAACCTATGAGGAAGCCGGTAATAAGCCATGGGACAACTGACTTAGCTATCCTAAGTACTTTAAGTCTAAAAATGTATGATGACGCCAATACTATACCTGTATATGATGCTATGATTGAGGGGTGTGATTGAATAGCTAGACCTACTACTATGCCTGTAATAACCCAGTACAACTTACTACCACTTCTATAAGCTTTCCATATTAAGTACAAGGATAAGGTAAAGAGTAGTGGTGTTAAACTAGCTGACCAGGCAACATGACTAGCAATTAGTATATGTGGAGGCATTAAAGCTAAGATTAAGGAAGAAATCAAGGCAGTAATTCGATCCTTAATTACATCACGAACTAGGAAGTAAAAAATGAAGGGTGTTAATGACCCAGCAATAACTGGTAATAGTCTGAAGGATGCTACTGAAGGAGATAAAGCGTAGAGTAGGGCTGCCAAGTAATTATATAGAGCACCAATGAATGGTGCAGTGTTTGTGAGGGGATATAGCTTACCTAGCGATACTAAGTAACTCCATAGACATTCATAAAGTTCATCGAGTCTAAATATGGGGTAGTCAAGGAAGTACGGTAGTCTTAAGAGTAAGAATAGAGTTAAGATTGTGATAGGGACCAAGGATTTACTCAAGCTGAGCCTCATTTAAGCACCAAGCTCTAAAAACAATCCACCCCTAATTACCTTAATAATCTTAGCTACGAGTTTAACTCATGGATGGGCTTCTAGTCGCAAAAATCTATGTTTTTCTCACTAGATATGTTGTTCAGGGAGCAGTAGATGTTGTTCTTCGGTATCCCTGAATCCGATAAACCAAATCTTTACGTTCTAGGTATAGCATGGGATGGTTCATCCTCATTTAGAAGGGGTTCTAAGGAAGCTCCTAGAGTTATTAGGGAAGCAACTACTGATGAGCTCTATAACAGCTTTACAGAAGACCTCATAGATCTCAAAGAGGTATGGCGTTATAAAGACCTAGGTGATGTCCATGGGAACTCATTTAACGAGATCGTGGATAAGGTATCAGAGTTATTAAGTAAGTATTATAGAGGTGAAGTTTTCCTATTCCTAGGTGGTGATCACTCCATAACATACGCTACTATCAAGGCATTAAGGAGAGTCTCCAACGATGATTTCGGTCTCATATACTTTGATGCCCACCCAGATCTTTACTTCCAGTATGGTGGTGATAAATACTCACATGCATGTACCGTTAGACGTTTAGTTGAGGAAGGACTTATCAAAGGCGATGAAGTAATCGAAATAGGTATCAGAGCACCTACAAAGGAGCAGGTAGAATTCGCTAAGAAGACTGGTATAAGAATGATAAGTACGTCAGAGATACGTCTTAACCTTCTCATTAAGCCAAGTTTCACTAAAGCATACATCTCCGTAGACCTCGACGTTCTAGATCCAGCATTCGCACCAGGTGTAGGAAATCCAGAGCCTGGAGGGTTGAGTGTTAGGGAGTTAATTGACGTAATTAAGAGCCTAAAATTGGAGGTTATAGCTTTCGATATAGTAGAGTTTATACCTAAGTATGACTATAAGGGAATTACCGCATTTGCAGCAAGTAAGATAATTAGAGAGGTTTTAGGTCTTATAGCGAGAATGAAACATTACGTGTAACAAATCATAAAGATGTTTGAGTTATCCATCCCTTAGATTAGTAGGAGGTCTCAGAACAATGATTAATCCTTATGAAAGTACTTAGCTATTACTCTCTCTACCTCCTCTTTAAGCTTTAAGTACTTAAGCATTAGATTTAGGTCTCTCTCATCGATTTCAACATCATATAGGTACTTACACTCAACAACCTTACCGCTAGGTAGTCTCATAGCCTCATACCTATTACTTGGAGTTTTAAACACATAACCCTCCTCGTTAAATGATATGCCATAATCAGGAACATATATTTCCTCTATGAACCTATACATACCGTGAGCCCATTCAAGAAATGAACCCACGGGTATTCTATACTTAACACCACGAACCATCAAAAATCGCCCTACCCTTAACTACGATCGTCTTAACAATTAAAATACCTTCCGCATTACATGAACTTAAACGATAATCATGAAGAACTCTGAATTCTTGTGGACTAGAGCTTTGAGTAGATAATCTGATGGTAAGCATCAATAGCTATTGGATTAAAATTATTGACATGTAGGTTTATTTACTAGGTAATGCTCTATGAGACTACCCTAGGATAGATTTCCCAAAGTCTAGCAAGTTCATCCTTTTCTGGTCTAGGCTCACTCAGTACCTCTGTACCCTTCCTCCTATGAATTATTACGCTTGCCTTCCCTTTCCTTACTATACCGATTTCAGCGTAATTTATTCCTAAATTATCTAGTACCTCCTCAACTACTCTCTTCTTATCTATATGTACGGTAAATACTAAGGTGCCAGAACTTATCATCCATAAGGGATCGAATTTTAAAACTTCAGCAAAAATTCTTGTCTCCTCCCTTACAGGTACTTTATCCTCCCAAACCTCAATCATATTTCCTGAAGCTACGGCAAGCTCAATTAGTGCCTCAGCTACGCCGCCTCTTGTTGCATCGTGCATAGCAGTAACAGCTCCGGATCTCGCTAAGGCTACCGCCTCTCTAACAACACTAATCTCCTTCATGAATTCCTCAGCCCTTCTGATCACCTCTTCCTCCACACCCTTACTAAGTAGGATATCTTTAAAGTCACTTGCCAGAATAGCTGTTCCCTCAATACCAGCTCCCTTCGTTATGTAAACTAAGTCGCCAGGACGAGCACCTGCTGAAGTAAGTACCTTACCTCTTTCTCCAATACCTATCGCTGTAACTACCACAATAGGTCTTTTAGAACCTACAGCGTAACCTGTATGGCCGCCCACTACAGCAACACCTAGTTCTATGGCTGCCTCATTCACGTCTCTCGTTACCTCATCAACCATATCCTCACTCCACTCCTCTGGTAAGAGAATGGTGGGTAAAACCCACCTAGGCTCAACACCTGCGGTCGCCACATCATTACATGCTATATGAACCGCGAGCCACCCAATCCTCCTTAAAGCACCAACGATAGGATCACTATGTGCAACAATAACTAAGTCTCCTCCCGTTGAAAGTACCGATACATCAATACCTTCGCCAGGACCTACAATGACATCGTCTCTACTAGAACCAGTTCTCCTTAAGACATACTTCCTAAGTAGGTTTCCCGGAATCTTCCCCATCTAAGATCCCTGACAATTAACTCCCCTACAGAATTTCAGGTTTTACTTCTCACTACATGAATCCCTGGCAAGATGCTTAATATAAAAAGGGCTTTAATGAGTGGACTAAAGCCTATTAATGAAAGTCTTGGAGAGAGGTTGAGGAAGACCGTATAGGATCCAACAACGTACTATATGAGTGTAATTATAGATAAGGTCAAGATGGGTTAAATTACTGTAGTTCCGGCATTGGTTAAGCCTACTCTTTTAAACATTCTTTTAAACGTAGTACGCATTTGCTCGATATCTTCTTGTATTAGTAATCATCATCTCATCAACATTTATCAATACCGATATTTAATAATGTATAGGTTTCATATTCTCACATACGTTATCAACCTTACAGCCTTCTTATAGGTAGTAATATAGTTGAGCAAACGTAAATTCTAGGAGTTTTAAGTGAGTATTTCTAGGATCTTGATTATGCGGCAGATTTGAGCTAATTCTAATTAATACCCCCAATAAACAAGTTAATACTTCCTCATTTTCCCAAATTTCCAACATTATACTTACTTATCTCAATTAATAGAACTAGGCATAAGTAATTTAATAGTAAGTAACTAAGTCGCACTATAGGGTATTATGTGGTTGATTGCTTTCTACAAATTATTAAGGGTTGTGTATAAATAATACAACGACAAGCAATGCTATAGAGAAACGTTATACGGACTGACTACGTAAAGACTTATATATCTTAAATTTGGATATTAATCGGATGGTTATGACAAACATTTCTGCCCTTGCAGTAGATAAAAGGAGGAAAAAATATAGTTTTAAGTGCTCTAGTCTGCGAGCTTCTGCTAAACTTTGTCAATGGATTGGAAAAACCTTAAAGTTTGCACGTGATCGGAAGCAATTGACCCTAGTTAATAGAAGAAAGGAGGGAAGAGGGTATGGTTGAGAAAAGACGTCTTAGAGAAGAATTAGGAGTTTTGGATGCTACTTCCATAGTTGCAGGAATTATAGTAGGAGCAGGGCTTTTCATTATAACAGGGATTGCAGCTAAATATGCTGGGGCATTAGTATGGCTCTCATATTTAATCGGGGCAGTTCCAGTAATTCTAATAGGGATTACAACAGCGTCTTTATCAACCTTTTACCCTGTAGAAGGAGGGAGCTATGTCTATCCATCAAGAATTCTACATCCTATTCTCGGCTTCCTAACTGGATGGTCAATGTGGCTCGCAATAATTGGACCCGTCGCTATAACAGCTAAGGCATTTATAAGCTACCTGAACGCCTTACCTGGAGTTAGCTGGGAGGTACCCATAGTTATAGGAGCTATAATAGTGACCCTCATATTCTTCGTAATTAATTATTTAGGAATTAAAGTGGTAGCATGGGTTCAGGATGCACTCTTTCTGTTTCTAGTAGCTGGTATTTTGATATTTAGTTTTTGGGGACTTTTCCACATTAACGTTTCTTACTTAAGCCTAGGATCTCCTATGGGTTGGGGAGGAGTTTTAAAGGCTGCATCCCTGCTTATTTTCTCATATGCAGGACTAACTATTGCTACAGATATTGGAGAAGAAGTTAAAAGTCCATCGGTATTACCTAAAGCAGTATTACTAGGTGTATTAATACCTATAGTGCTTTACACCCTCTCAAGCTTTGTATGTGTAGGGGTACTACCTTGGGATAAATTCGCAAGTTCAGAAGCTCCCTATGCTGCCGCGGCCTCAGCATTCATGGGTCCCTTAGGTGTCACGTTCGTAATTCTAGTGGCATGGGCAGCTATCCTGACTTCGCATAATGGTGAGCAAGCAACTGCCGCAAGAATAGCATTCGCTATTTCCAGAGACAAAATCCTCCCAGGTCTTCATAAGATAAACAGGTTCGGAATACCACATATTGCCTTAATACTTGGGGATGCAATAGCTATCTTCCTGATAATAACTGGGACAATTGAATTAGTGGCTGAAATCGTAGTTGCGGCATTTCTATTCGAATGGATAATGTTCCATCTTTGCATATTCTTCCTCCCAAAGAAGCACCCAGATATGTACAGAAAAACCAAGTTCTTTAAAGTAGAGGGTTGGAAACTAGTATTCCCTGCAGCTGGTTTAGTAATTTCCATATACTTCTTCTTCCTGCAAGGCGCCAGAGCTCTCATGTACTTCGGGATATGGTTAGCGATAGGCCTCATAATATACTTTGTAATGATATCCCGAAATAAGGAAGAGATAATGAGATTACTAAGGGAATGGCCTAGAGGGAGATACTTAGAGTAAGTATTAAGGAAAGGTGGTAATTACGATCAACAAAAAAGTAGATGAATTGAAGGTCTACACATTGGCTGAGGACTATGCTGGATACAATAGTCCATTTTGGGCACAGCATGGAATTTCTTTTCTAGTTGAAGTAAAGATTAATGATATTAAGCGAAGAATACTATTTGATACAGGATCCTATGCTGAGCCAATTCTCTTTAACATGAAACTTTTAAACATTAACCCGAAAACAATAGACATGATCATTCTCTCACACAGTCACTTTGATCATACAGGAGGACTACTAGGTATTATGAAGAGGATAAATAAGGAAATACCGATATTTGCACATCCAAACATCTTTAAAGTGAGCTTCGCTATAGAACCAGAGTTTATGTATGCGGGAATCCCGCCTTTGAGAGGCGGTTCGAAGGAGGAAATAGAGAGACTTGGAGGTGTGTGGATCTTGAGTAAAGACCCTATACATTTAATGCCGGGAGTCTTTACTCTTGGAGAAATTACAAAGGAAGAGAAAGCCGAGTTTGAGAAGAGAGTTACTATTGGTCTCTATAGACTTGAAAAAGGGAGGGTAGTTCCGGATGATGTCGAAGATGAGATAGGACTTGCAGTGAATACTAAAAAAGGCTTAGTCATTATAGTAGGATGCTCCCATCCAGGAATAGTTAGCATGATTCAAAAAGCTATCAAAATAAGTGGAATAAACCAGGTATATGCTGTTATTGGAGGATTCCACCTAATAGATGCGGAAGACAAAAGAATTCAACATACAGTAAGTGCTCTTAAAGAGATAGGGATTAAAAAAGTTTACACTGGTCACTGCACGGGGCTTAGAGCAGAAAAAGTATTCGCAGACGAGTTTGGAAAAGACTTTGAGAAACTCCACTCAGGAAAAATAATGCTTTTCTAGTACTATTCTCATTAAGAACAGTTCTTTTTATTTTATTCAATTTTCTTTTCTGTTCATCTTCAAGTTCATCATAGTTCGTTCCCGACCTCTTTACAGTCTTTAGAGTAGTTCACAAAAACTTAGTATAATCATTACACTTATTAGCATCCTAAAACTATTAGCTAACATTGTGGTGAATGGCCTTTGAAATCTATGCAAGTCGGTCTTTGAGATCCTGCTAGAGTCTTAAATGATGGTTCTAGAACGACTACCAGCTATAACAATAGTAAATAATATATTGCTATTGAGGACTAAAGCAATCCCTTCCTCCTGTACTCCTCCTCTAACTCTTTCCATACCTCATTCCTCGTCTCCTCGAATTCCCTAAGAGCTTTTTCCAAGTCCAGATTTACACCACTCTCAAGATATCTAAGAACAAGCCTCTTTGTGAATCTACGTGAAAGTCCCTCAGCAACCCAACGCAGGACATCTCCTTTCGAAACGTCCTCTGGTACCTTAATACTAACAATTCTAGCCATATCCTTACCCGTACGTAACTACGCTGTAAAACACAATAAGTTTAGCGGAGACAAAAATCTAAAAGCTATTGCCTAACGTATCAAATCCATTAATCCCGGTTTTATTGAAATCTACTAGGACGAAGCCTCAAATACGTAAGTATGCATACTATGTACGTATTCAGTCAAAGTATAAGACTATCGGTTCCGATACATGTATTATTGGGTTAATATTATTGATTGTCTGAGTCTTTCATAGAGTTTTGGGTGTGAAGAGGAGATTGTTTTGGTGTGGTGGCCGGGATTTGAACCCGGATCTCCGGCTTGGGAAGGTAAAACTTATCATCACCAACATTCATTAAATACCTTAAGGTCTCTTAATTAAGGTCTTCATAATCTCATCCTTACTTAATCCATAAATCCTAACAACCTTCACTCTATCCCTGATCCCCCTAACAAGAACTACATCCTTCTTAGGTACCTTAAGCTTCTTAGAGAGGTACTTAATTAATGATTCATTAGCTCTACCACCTACCGGAGGTTCCGTAGTATAGAATACCAGATCCTCACCCTTTACTCTTAAGTACGTCATATTAGCCTTAGGTTTCACGTAAATTGTTAAATCAGTATATTTACTCAATTAGGTCACCCTACCCTATTATTAACACATCCGGTAATTTATAATAAATCAGAAACTGTAAAGGTTACGGTGCAGGTACTTTGGGTGTAACATATATTGAGGGATGGATTAAGAGTCCTTTAGGTAAGGAGGGAGTTCGTTCCTTACTTGGTGTTGTGACTTTAGAGATCTTAGGACTTATATTCAATTCGTTTAAACGTACTCTACAGCCTATGAGGATGTTATTTATGTAATTATTACAGAGGCGCTACCCTGTAACACGTACCTTCCGCTTCATTAAGTACATTAAGTAACCTTTCCTTATGAGTAATTCAAGGATTACATCTAAGTGCCTTTTCGGTGTTAGATCCTTAACCTTAACTCTTAGTTCCTTCTTAATGTCCTTAGCTGTTATACATACCTTACTAGCTTCTATGTCCTTAACGAGCCTAAGTATGGGTGCTTTCCATGGAGTATCTCAGTGTGTTTCTTAAAGAACATACTCACACATACTTCTCCCCTCATAGCTTTACCGTAGCTAGTAGAGTGCTCATTGATTCATTAATAGCTCTCCTTAAGCCATTCTTAATACCTGCATATTCTAACCACTGATTGAGATGTACTTTACGAGCACTCATATATTTAAGTTGTAATCATGAGTTGCTTTAGTTGTAAATGTTTAAGTAGTGTGGTAGCCTGGGAATACCAGCGTGTTTAGGCCCTCTATGGGCATGCTAAGGTCTATTACCTTAAGTCCCTTAACCATTAGATCCTACCTCCGTGGGTGTACCTATGAATAGCTAATACATCAGTTAGTATTGCCTGACCCGTCTCTACCCTACCTGCTCCAGGACCTACTATAGTTACTGGTCCTAGGTGGTCAGTCTCAAAGGTTAATGCGTTTGTGGCTCCCATAACATTAGCTAGTGGGTGTGCTAATGGTATTTTCCTAGGCTTTACTGAAGCCTTAATAGTACCTTCCTCCTTAACCACCTCAGCTATTAA
>CAZAMI010000036.1:0-10504 GCA_964486465.1 uncultured Desulfurococcaceae archaeon
GAGGAGCCTGTTTCCCGAAAGTACCCCCAAAACTCCACCTATAAATCAAGAAGAAGTCTCAGTGGACGGTCTCGGTTGGTAGTCGAAAAGCATAGATTCAATGCTTCCCAGCGCCTCCCAAGGCTCCAGAACGTAAAGACGAACCCAGACAGTAGCAGACGTGGCATAGAGATCGAGATAATCCTTAGCAACACCACGCCTAGGAAGCATAAAAATACCGAAGCAAAGATTACGACTCTCACAACCATTAATGTGGACATATCCCCAAAACCAGAAAATTCGCGGAGAAAATTGAATCTGAATCAGAATACTACATTTCACAAGGAATGAGTATTCAGGATGATAGGAGGTGGCTTTTCTCTCTTAACCTCTTAGTGCAGAAGAAGGGGCCTATGAGTAGTGCGATGCGGATTGCTCTTAGCGGTATAAGATACGGTCCATCATTCATAGTACGAGGAGCCACAAGCGTCGCTGTAGGGTATACCTTGGAAAGCATTATGAAGCCCTTCACAGGTATTAGAAAAGATGACTACGTAAAAAAGCTTCTATACTATGTCGCTGATGTGCTTGAATCTGGAGGCAAAATCAGGTTTAGTGATGGGAGTGAATATAGATTTCTTACTAGTGAGAAAATAAGTATCTCAGCAAAAATTAAGAAGGATCAAATAGATCTGAGGGTTGCACCATTCGGATTAATTAGGCGCCCAATGATCGCAAAGACTGTTGGTGTCAAAAAGATACTATGCTCACACTGTAACCAAGAAACAGTAGTTCTCTCCCCAACTTGCCAACATTGTGGAAAACCCATACTGACATTATGTAGAAAATGCAGGAAAATAACTCCAATACAAGAGAGATGTGTTCATTGCGGAGCAAAACTATGATATTTTACCTTTTTCTTTTTTTAGCGATTCATACAACAAAATATTATTATTGAGGAAATAAGGATGCGGGTCTAGAATTCAATATCAAAAATTTCAAAAGCTGTTAGGTTGTTAGGAGACGGATGTTTCTATTATACCCAGTTTTTTAAGTCTATTTAGAAGTCTAATCGCGTTGGGGTCACTGGTAAGTTTCACGTATGTCTCTAATGTTCTTATGGCGTCATTGAATTTGCCTAGGCGAAGTAAGGTTACTCCTAGGTTAAATAGTATTTCCTCCTCTTTATGGCGTTCGTAGAGCTCTCTAAATATTTTTTCGGCATCCTCGAATCTCCCGATGTGGTAGTATGCAATAGCTAGATTGTATTTAGCATCGAAAGTATTAAGTTTAGATAAAACATTTATAGCCTTCTTAATCATCGAGGAATCCTTAGTTCTAATACCTTTCATCAGAAAAGCTGCTGCGGCTGCGTTGAGAGCTGTAGGGTCATCAACACCGCTTTCTATGATGCCCTCAGCGAGCTTAAGAGCTAGGTCTACTCCCGCATCTCCAAGTCTAAGATAGTCCCTTAGTTGCCTCAGAATCAGTGATTGTGAAGGAATAGTTTGTGCTGGGAGAACTTCCCGTTTTTCTGGTGGTTTTTCAATAATATCTTTAGTGAGATTATCTCCGAAATTAAGTCTTATGTTCTCTAAAAATGAGTTTCGTCTCTTAGCATCCTCAGCAAGGCGGAATACCTCATGCCAAACACGTCTAGCAGCTTCGATGATAAGCTCCCTACGTTTAGATTTTGGGAACAACATATTTACCTTACTTATCTCAGCACTCATAGGCCCAGAGCTTGCTCCACGTAGGACGTCGGCCCAGCTATCATGAGGTAACTTGAAGGATAGAGTTTGCCTATCCCGAGCTAGGTATCTGGAGATTCTATCTAATGTGTCACTATATAGGGCCTCTTCCATGTTGAATTTCTGCTTTCTGATTTTTTCTTTTGCTGTAACAAAAATCGCGTTGTAAAGGTCTTGATTAACAAGATATTTGACAAAATCCGTCATGCATAGTAGTGTTAGGAGAGTCTCATAGCGGTCTTCGCTATTTCCAATAGCGCGCCAAAGGATATTGTCAACATAGTCATACATGCCTCTAGGGATAGCGTTGGCGAAGCTTAATGTTAGAGGTTCACCACGTATACGTAACTCCCTTATGACCTGCCAAATGTATACTGGAAGGCCATTAGCCTTTGAAATAACAACATCAATCGCATTCCTATCGACGATATGTATCCCCTCGGCATCGGCATATCTTAGGAGCATCTCCCTAAGATGCCTAGGAGCCATAGGAGAAATCTCAACGATCTTGAAGTATTCGTAAGGATCAAAGCCGACCCTATCCACAATAAATCTGAGTTCCTCTATCCGCGCAGTAGCAACTATATTCCTCACATTATTCCTGAAGATCGAGGAGAGAGCTGAAGTATTCATAAGAGGCAGATCGTCGTAGAACAGAATAATGCCGAGTTCCTCATGTTCTCTAGAAATTGATGAGGCACCCTCTAAAATATATGCTACTTGATATCCAGAGCTTATAATGCGTCTAAGAAGAATGGCCATGAACGCAGTTTTACCCGTACCTGGATGCCCAACAATAAGCACATTTTCACCACTAATCACATAGCGGAAAGCCCTCTCCAAGGCCTCACGGCGGGCATCATCCATTATATAGTTATCAAATATGTATGAGGGAAGACGGAGAATACCCTCCTCACCAAGTAGAACATTCAAATCCCGGATGACAACATAATATGTCATTCGAACCACCCTAAAATCTGACACTACTAGGAGCAAACTCCTCTAACAAGTCGATGAGTTGCTTATAAACATCACTCCTAGCATATACACCACCAGCAAGCTCAGCAAAATTAAACACATTTTCTAACAAGTAAGCCACAACATCTCTACTGAAACCAAAGATTTTTTCAGCATCGGCTAGTAATATATAGGTACGCTCAGAGAGCCGCCCAAATTTCTCCTTGACATATTCTATGAAGGATGGAGATAGCAAGTATTTTCCGACTTTGACAAAATTCTCGGTAGCGTTTTTAACTATACTTGTAGATACCCTTAGATTCCTTATGAGTTCATCCAAAGTTGTTGGACGCTCCCTAGTAATCTCGGAAATCTTATTATTTAGGGCTCTCCAGGAATATACAAGTTGCCCATCTGTGGAGAGTATCGGAGCTAATCGCCGAATAAGGTATCTAGGAGCTTTAACACGTCTAGACGCTTCTTTAATACTTAGTGGCATATCCATCGTAGCGAATAGATGCCTAACTCTCACAAACCAAAAAAGATGCAGTGACAGAACGACTATAGCGAGTATGCTGAGAGTATCTAGGGGGCCCAAGATGAAATCTATGGTGTCTGGAAGCAAATCCATATCAGAATCTATTGAGCGAGGATTTGTACCACGTCTACACTCATCACGATTTGTTAAGCCATCACCATCTGAATCTCGATAAGCATCACTAGGATCCAATGGGTTCAAATCATATTGGACTTCCCATCCATCAGGCATACCATCATCATCAGTATCATTATCTGTTGGATCTGTATCGTATATGTTTACTTCGTCACCATCAAATAGATTATCATTGTCCGTATCATTGTCTGTTGGATCTGTATCGTATATGTATTCCGCGACATTAGCTAAACCGTCACCATCCTTATCTTGATGGGCATCGCTAGCGTCGAGGGGGCTCAGATCGTATTGAACTTCCCATCCATCAGGCATACCATCTTTGTCGGTATCTGGGTCACGAGGATTCGTAGCATGAGTATATTCTTCGTAATTCGGTAGATCGTCGGCATCGGGATCGTAATAGGCGTCTCCAGGATTTAGAGGATTCAGGTCATATCGGACCTCCCATTCATCTGGCAAACCATCATCATCGGTGTCCTCATCTGCGGGGTCGGTATGATAAATTTTTGCCTCTTCGCCATCAGAGAGACTATCATTATCAGTATCATTATCTGTGGGATCCGCATTATAAACATACTCCTCAGCATTAGTTAGACCATCATCATCTATATCTTGACCAGCATCACTAGCGTCAAGGGGGTTCAGATTATATCGGACCTCCCATCCATCGGGCATACCATCATCGTCGGTGTCAGAGTCATAAGGATTTGTAGCATGAATGTATTCTTCATAATTCGTTAGCCCATCAATATCGGGGTCTCTATAAGCGTCATGGAAATCAAGAGGGTCAAGCCCATATTGAACCTCCCAACCGTCGGGCATACCATCTTTGTCGGTATCATTATTCGTTGGATTAGTATTGTATGCTTCCTCCTCTATATCGTCTAAACCATCATTGTCAGTATCAAGTATCCGATAGTTCCACATCGGCTCGATTAGTGGTTTTAAATCTTCCTCATGGGCAGAGTCCCCAACACCATCACCATCGGTATCATTACCCGTATAATTATCCCAATAGTTTCCCAGCCTACTACTCCAGGTTTTCCCATCGTATATATACGTTATATTGTTGCTTGTCGTCCATAGATTATTCTGAAATAGACTAACATGAAACGTATTATTCATGAAGCTATTGAATACTATCTTGTTGTTATATTAGGTGTCGAAATAGAGACCCCATGCGTTATATCGTATAATATTATTATAGATACTATTGCTATCTGAGTAGAAAATATGTATACCATGAGTACTATTTTGTATCGTGTTTCCATATATCTTGTTGTTGTCTGACGAATCAAGAACCATCCCAAACTGGTCTGAGCTTATTATGGTATTGTTATATATCTTATTGTTCGACACCCCATAGAGGCTTATCCCGCCTGTGATACTATTCTGTATGATGTTATTATGTATTCTATTGTTACTACTGGTAGACCCATAAAGATATATCCCACAATCATTGTCTCCCATAATATTATCATGAATATCGTTGCTACTTGAATTCTGGAGAAAAATCCCCGTCCAATCACTATTTTTTATTGTATTATTCCACATAGCATTGCTATTTGAGAAGTAGAGATATATACCATGGTAGCTAGACTCCACCGAGGTGTCGTATATCCTATTGCTACTTGAGAAGTAGAGATATATCCCCGCAAATGACCATCTTCTAATTCTGATGTTTCTTATCGTTACATTCGTTGCTTCATCCACATATATCCCATATCTACTGCTCTCGCTTGCCGCTCCAGTCATTATGTGTCCTTTGCCATCTAACACTACATTGCTAGCACTTATATAGATCCCGCATTCATATGTACAGTTTATTATATCTGAGTCTAATTCATAGTATCCAGGCCTATCTATCAGTATACACCAGGAAGATGGTGGATCTCTTCTTAAGATTGAGCACAATCCTCCCTTTGCAGCTTCTAAAGCACTTTTTTGAGAGTCCTCCAGTATCCCATTAGTATTAGCTAATTGAATACTAATTATCTTATTCTTACCTACGAATCCAAGCTCGTAGAAACTATCCCGCAACAATAACGGTATTGAAACCACGATGATGAGAATCCCAACTAACAGTATCGAGGTAGGCTTCATGCCTATCCCCAAGCACATCTAAGAAATCATACAATATCAAATTTAAAATACTAAACATGGATCGCCAATCAACAGGATTCGTAAAGATGGAAATTTAAACATAAAAGTAATCTTGGTATGTACATAATCTAGCTACGATTATAGCTGTGTTTTGTTCTAAGAAACTTTTTGGATGATAGTTTTTTTATAATCCTTCTTGGGGAAATTTTACATGCTCCTTAAAAGGCATATAAGCGCTTTCTTCATCTTTTCTCTGAGCTCTTCGTTGTACCTGCCGAAGACTAATCTAATATTTGGTATGGTTTTTGCTTGTCTTATTATTGCTTTTAATCTCACTATCGAGTCAAAAAGAAAGTATGTGTTCACAGTAGCCAATGAACTTCTACTAATAGCATTGGGAGGCAGGGATCTCAGTTTTTCTGCTATGATATTAATTTTTCTATTCGCCTCAGAAACGATGTTTGGGTGCATCGCTGAGATATCATCGCCCCCGATTACAACAAGAACTTTTTCATTTTTCTCTTTGGCGAAACTGATTATGTTCAGCAGACCTAGCTTCTCATTCACAATTAGAGATAAAGTCTCCAGTATCCGTCTGAGTTGGGAATACATGGATGCGGATAGTTTGTCCATAATCGATATCTTCTCTACATATTTTGGACTGAAATTTAATAGAAGCTCAATATCTCGGCTGTATAGACCCTCATAGGTCTTAATCAGTACTCTTTCTTCTTCAAGCCACGTCTCTATGAATTCAATACCATGCATAATAGTTCGTCTCCATGACAACATCTCCTCACGGAGAATCCTTGTCACTATATCATCCAGAGATACCACACAGTATCTCCCATGGGCATCTCTAGTCAGCATCTTTTTGGATACCATATCATTTAGATATCTTCTAAGTTTCTCCTCGACTCGTCTTAACTCTGCATTAGTAACTTCTTTCTCCGGGTTAGATAAAAGAAATAGTTTACGAGCAAGATTGTTAACACTTATAGGGCCGTACAGCCTAATCATATACTGAAGAAAATTCTCTATACTCACCTGATATCTAGGCCCTCCCTTTCTCTCTATTCGATTCAAATAGCCCTCCCTGCATAAGCATCTCAAGTGATATAGTAGACTTTGCCTTTTGATCTTGAAATGATCCGCTATCTCACTTAGCCTCTTTTCACCACTAATTGTTAGATAGGCAAGTATCTTCTCATATAGTGGAGTCAGAAACTTTCTCAACATCTTACACCTATTATTCAAAAGATTATTGTATATATTCGACATATAAGCATTACGAAGAAAATTGGTATAAAAGTGCTGTTCAGAAGAGAAATATAGCCCCACATTGCTTATTCTTAATTGCTAACCTTTTTTGGCTTAGACCAATAACTATTCGACGCAAAGATATATATTTGGTGATTCGTATGGGCCTCGAAGAGCTAGACAAACTTTTCTTAGGGAAGATAGAGGGAGACTTTCTGCTGAGTAATAGGATTTGCGTTGTTAGGTATTACGATGAGCTCATCAATTTGGGCGAACTATCGCTGCTCATTCAAAATCGCCATGAGGAATTCATTAGGGTCGCTCTGACACGCCGAATAAACTTCATTGAGACATGCAGATTCCTAATTCTCTTTCCACACCTAGGAGACACAACAATATATAGGGATTTGCTCAGATACATTCTACTCAGCCAGAGCATATATGGCTACTGGATCATAGAGCCTGCAGCTATGGAAGCCGATGGCGACGTCTTCTCAGATTTTATCCTTGAGCCCACAATTTATGGTGTCTCCGCAACATATGCAGGTAGGTGGCATAGAGATGCGGAAAGAAGTTTCAAGAAGGCTTGGCCTATATTCGCTAATAGTGGAGGGGTCTGGGGGCATGGATATGATGCGACTGGTACAACGCTAGAAGCCATAAGAATCTTTGATAGAGCTGGGATCCTTAAGTCAGAGCATGCTAACTGTGTTGCTCTAAGAAGATTGAAGGAAATATGCACCAACGTAGTAGAGGATAAAATCAAGAAATATCGTTCTGGTAGGTGTGAGACATCGTGGGGTGAATGGTCCGTGGGTGCCTGCATAGAAATTCTCTATAGGCTGGGGCATAATAGGGAACATATTATAGAAAAGTTAGAAAACTATTTTGAAGCCATAAAGAAACTAGGAAGCAGAGCGAGAGAATATGTTAGATACCAAAATAGAATCCCAATAAGCCTAGTCAGAAAAATGCTGGAGAACACTATTGGTCCCGAAGACATAAAAACACTTGGAGACCACATATTATGGCTACCCATCGAAAACATGGAGATAAGCAACCCAATGGCAATAATCAAAACCCTAGACATAAAAATGTATCCATCAGGGCCCAGAAACCAAATAAGTGACGATTCATACCTAGCATTGATAGAACGTGCGCATTTCAGAATAGCATATCTTAACTTTCTTTACACAGTCTATGCCTTGCTAAGGCGTATCTGCGAGGTTCATCCTAATCTACTAAGTAAAGCCCTAGGCACAATGAAAAGGTATTTCTCAGACGGCGACATATAGGAAATAAATTAATTAACGTATATTTGGAGGCGATCCACTATGTGTGAGTTGTTAGGCTTATCCTTCAACAAGCAGATCAGACCAAAAATATCTTTTGTCGCTTTTCGAAGAAGAGCCAGATATAACCCCCATGGTTGGGGAATAGCTTTCTACCCCAATCCAGATTCCTTCGCAGCATTCATATTGAAAGAGGCTATTCCTGGCCATAAAAGTGAACTCGCCGCGTTTCTATCGAGGTATCCCAATATTAGGTCTCGAATATTTATTTGCCACGTTAGACGAGCCACTAGGGGAGGGCCTAGCTATAGGAATACACATCCATTTGCAAGGGAGCTCTTCGGTAGAGAATACGTGTTTGCCCATAATGGAACTGTGAACGAAGGCCGAATTCCGCAGCCGAGTAGATTCAAACCCATGGGAAACTCAGATTCTGAGCGTATTTTCTGCTATCTACTAGACAGAATCTATGAGAGGGGGATCCGAAGCTGGAGTAGAGAGGATTTCAATTGGTTACACGGACTTCTAAGGGAGATAAATATGTATGGCACACTAAATATTATGATGTCTGACGGTGAACACCTCTTCTGCTACACGGATGTTAATGGATATAATACTCTCTGCTACATACGAAGAGAACCCCCATATCCCAGGATCAAGCTAAGAGATCTCGACTGGGAAATAGATCTTAACCTCGAGAAGAGCCATGATCAGAGAGGATATATCGTAGCGACATACCCACTTACAAATGAACAATGGACATCTCTCAGTCCTGGGGAGCTTATAGTATTTAAGGATGGAGAGATAATCTATGGAAGCCACGGGGAGGAAGCATTCAAGCCAGCGCAGATAGACATCGACATACTGAGAATAATAAGACGATCACCACATAGAGTTCCACTAAGACAAATAGTAAACAGGCTAAAAACACGATACACTGAACAAAGAATAAAACATCACATAAAGCTTCTTCTATGCTACGGATACATTAGGCAGGACAGACGAGACAGAGTACCATGGCACAACCTCCAAGCAACATTCTATACGCATCCACGCAAAAGAAAAGAAATAGACATACTCATCATATAGCGAAACACGGCCTCACAACCATATCCTACTATCCACAATCTCTATGTCGAGGATAGGAATATATGAGAGTGAATTGAACTTTTATTGGTTTTTAATGCCGTCGCAGGCCTTCTCAGTCACAACTCACTGCCCCGCTTTTGAAAACAAACACAGACCAATAATGACAAGCGAGACGAACGGACAGAGGACATAGCAGAACCGCAGAAGGAAACAGATATAAGGGGGATTTCTTTCGCATTACTAGAGCATGACACATATCGGACAGGATGAGACCACGATGCCTTGCGGAAATCCCCCAACAGAACAATATGAAAAACAGATTATAAATGAGGCAGCCCAAGGCAAAAAAGTGATAGTCATAGGAGGCGTAAAATACTACAGAACACACAGGTACACGAGAAAGACGGATGGAGCAAGAGTCATCGCATACTACCACCACAACCAGAAGGAAGGCTTCAGAGTCGAATTCACAGAGCTCGGAGCAAGAGTAGTGCCTATGGAGAGCAGAAAGAGGCGAAAAGAGAAGCAACAACAGCAGGCAGAAATCCATCATCCACCACCAGAACGACACCTGAGGGAACTCATGAAAGACCCGCTAACACGGCTCAACTACCAGATAATCATCGACACAATAACAGAGCACCTAGACCTACCCAAGAACGGCCACATAACAACCGAAGAGGAGATAGAAATACCTACTGTCGCCTTCAATGGTACATACAGGACAGTAACGGGCGTAATCAGGGATATCGCCAGACTGTTCTTCCCAAGAGACCAGAATGGCTCCCCACTAAGAGTACATTACAAACTCACCAACACCTTTGAGACACCAGAAGGAAAAATAGTTAGAGGCCGCCTCATAATACCAGACCAACTCAAGCCAAAGCGAAATGGCTTCTCAGCAAGCCAATACCTAGACTATCTCGAAGCCCTATCTGAAATAATTGGCATAGACCCCGCGGTGTTGTTCGCTGGGATAGCCAAGTACTATCTGGGCATCAGTATTCGCTACCTCGAGCTCCTGATAGAGGGTATCAGAAGGTTTGATGTGGATAAGAGAAAGCTGGATATGGCTATGAGGCTCAATACGGACATTATTCGGAGGGCCATCGAGGCGTCCTCAACAGCAGTAATCATAATCTTTGGCGGGGTAGAGATAGCCTTTATAAGTGTGGACAGCACAAAATTCTCAAGATTTTCCACGGCCGATCCTCTTCTCTTGCTAGAGGCAATTGTCGATGTCTTCTCTGGGAGCGCCATAAGGATCTCTCTGGATGAGAAGCCGCAGCCACCAGAGCCGTATGCTAGGTTCGTCGTTCTTCTCGGGGATGGCGAGTATTTTTCAGAGGAGTTCCTCATGCTGGTTTTGGCGAGGGGAATTATTCCAGTTGTTAGACCAC
>CAZAMI010000037.1:0-10448 GCA_964486465.1 uncultured Desulfurococcaceae archaeon
CACAAAGGTTTATAACTCCAAGCTTATACGTAAGCATTACTGTATATAGTGATATTACCGTTACGTTAATGTTCTTTAATTGCATGAATCCAGAGCCTTCTTCTGATGACTTTATAGCCCAATCTTCTGTAGACTTTAATAGCAGGCACGTTATCCTCTCTCACATGGAGTAAGGCCTTAGCACCAGACATCACTGCATCCCTTGTTATTGCTGACGTAACTATCTTGGCATATCCTTTACCACGGAAATTTGGATGAGTGAATACGTCACCAATAATCCATACATCAGGTAGTGCTATATATCTACATGCGATGGATACCAGGAGCCTATTGATAAATAGCCCGTAATATCTCCACTTACTTATTATTTCCTTAGCTAAATCCTTACTGATCATTGAGCCCTGCACGGTCTTAAGCCTAATGAACTCATCTAAGTCTTCGACCTTCAGTCTACGTGCTAATCCCTCACCGTAACTCTTAAAGCTATACTCATCAGTAACCATGTCTAAATAACTATTTACAGTAACTTTAAAACCAGCATCACTAAAATATACCGCTAGTTCTCTAGCATAACTTAAATCATCATTATAGAGCTGTATATAGAGTCTTGAGTAATTAAGGCACTCCCTTCCTAGGCTTAATAACTTAATGAATAAGTCCTTAACACCCCATAAATGTAACCCGTAAACCCTAGGGCCTTTCCAACATAGCAAGTATGCTACTATTCTTTTAGATTGTATAGCGAATATAGCCTCAATTCTATCTAAATCGTAGATTAGGTCATACATTAAGTATGCGTGAGTTGATGTATCGCTAAGATATAAGTCCCTTATTAGTCTCCATAACGTCATATTTAGATCATGTAGTCTCACGAGGTTAGCTATGATGTCCATATAGTTAACCCCTTATGAAGAACCCTTTTAGTAATTAAAAGCCCTTAAACTAGCAATAGTGAGGGATGATAGGTGCGAGTTGACTGAATGGTGATGAGCCTTCAGCGGATTGACCTTAAACTCATATAGTAGAACGATTCCTTAATGTAATAAGGATATATATCCCTGCTAACCTACTACAGTTGGGTTAAAGCATACGTAGCTGTCTAAGACATACCAAGAGATCTTAAATTACTTATAGGGTGGCATGAGTTGGTTAAGGTCGTATCATTTGATGTGTGGAATACATTGCTACGATTAGATAGGGTATATGCAAGACTAGCTGAGTTAGTAGGTACAGTTTTAAATATGAGTAAAGAGGAGGCACTAGATAGAATACTTAAGGCCTATATCGAAGCTAAGAGACTAAGAAGACTAGGTAAGGTAAAGGCTAGTGAGGTTGTTGAAAGATCTAGATCTCTTATGGCTGAGTATTTAGGGTTAAAAGAGGAAGTATTGACTAACTTAATAACTAAATCATTATTATTATCGAGATCAAGTGAGGTACTCATCGAGGATGTCCCAAATATCCTTAAACATATCAAGAAATTAGGATTAAAGACAGTTATTTTAGGGAATGTACTCTTTTGGCCCAGTACCTATACTAGGAAATTACTTGAGGCCGTAGGTATAAGTAAATTCTTTGATGCGCAATTCTACGCTGATGAAGTAGGCGTCCAAAAACCTGATAGTAAGGCATTCTTAATAATATGTAAAGTATTAAGTGTAGAACCTGAGGAAGTCATTCATGTAGGTGACGGCGTATCCGAAGACTTAGGTGGAGCTTTAAGTGCGGGATTTAAAGCTGTATTAATAAGCAGCAAAGTTGAGAAACCAATAAGTGTAGGTGACTCAATTCACATCATACCGCACATACGACATCTTATTGATGTGATTAAATTAATTAAAGGATAAGAATCAAATTATAATTCCTTAATTATAGCTCCTGACTTAGGATTTAACTTAACTACACCCTTCACCTTACTCATATCAATTAAGTTCCTGTAAGGTTTATTACGTATCACGCGTAATGGACCTAAGTCTACACTCACTCTAACCCTACTTAAATTTAATAACACGTAGACCACTTCGTTTAGTAATAAACGTTTAACCATTAGTACTTTTCTATCTATACAGTTCATAATCAAACGACCTATTCTTATAGCATTAAGTGTTTTAACTATTTTCACTAATGAACGAATGTACTTCCTAAGTCTTTTACTACAGCTAATTATATCGGTAAATCTTATCGGGATGAGACCTACTATTGATGTTATTAGTAAATATAATAATTTCATTTCTGTTTCATCTAAAACACCGCATCCTATTTCCTTAGGTAATGCTGGGTATGTTACTATGTCTTTAATGAAGGGCTTAGATACATAATTATGCAGTACTATTCTACAAAACTCTCTACACGCCAGTGTACCTGTTATCAGTGACGCTATTAAGTTACCCAAATAACTATCGACTACACCATCAAGCATTGTTTCGTTAGTTAAATAATGAGGATTACCTAATGATTCCCCGAATACTGCTATATTGGGATTTATGTCTTTAGCTGTTGCAACTATAGCATTAATTAAATGTTGAGGTATTGTGAAGGATTTCTTAATTATTAATCCACTGATGCCTAATTTAGCCCAGAATTTTACTGTCTCCTCTATAATCCTTAACACATTGGGGGATTCTACATTAAGTCTAAGTAGTGATGTTGCCCTGTCTTCGAACGCTACGCTATTGAAGTTAGCTAACTCCTTTAATATTTCGTAAACCATATAGCACGAACCTTTAATACTATGTGTATGCTTACCTGTACTCAGACCTTTACTTAGGCCCTCATCAAATATTAAAAACCAATCCCAATAATCTGACTTAATCCCCTTCTCAATAACGTCTATAAACCCGCTAAAGCATGGCGATACATATGTTAAGGGAACTTCAACAAGTACCCTATATCCTCTTTTCACTAATGATCTTATACTATCTGCTATGTCGGGAGCTATACCATCATCAGCTTTAATCATTTCTTCAGGCTTTATTATAGTTACTGGCGGTAGCCTTACATACACATAGTCAATGAGGAAATACTTTAATGAGTTAATTACATCACTATACCTATCCATAACGTCTTCCATGCTTACCTCAAGTATTACGTTACCTAGTAATTCATTATTAGTTAGGGGGCGTACTTTACTAACTCTTGAAGCTAAGTACTTACTATCATTTATACCT
Source organism: uncultured Desulfurococcaceae archaeon (assembly GCA_964486465.1). Taxonomy (GTDB): domain Archaea; phylum Thermoproteota; class Thermoprotei_A; order Sulfolobales; family NBVN01; genus CAZAMI01. Next base: position 3,168 of record CAZAMI010000037.1, read on the forward strand.
CCATAACCAAAGTAAGTAACGTTGCGCTTATCCTTAGATATTAACTTAAATACGTAGTTTAAGTCTTCATTACATGAGAGGAGGCACTCGTAATAGTCAAAAATATCATTACTGTGTGTTTTCTCCATCTTGATAGTTTCATTTCTCGAACCACATTTATAGTCTAGGTGGACAGCATTCACGTAATCCTTAGGTGTCCTAATTCTCACGATCCAATAATTATTTAGCTTACTTATGTATGATTGATCCCATTCAACATGAGTTACAAGCTCATTTACATCCCTACTCTTCATGAGAACCTCAATTATTTCATCAACACCTACCCTAGCTATTGAAGCATCAATTGTTTTATTAAGGTAATTAACCTTTAGACCCTTTATAAAGAAGTCATTCTCAGGATCTATCGCTAGTTCATTTAAGTTAATCATGAAAGCGTAAAGATATACGCCTTCCCATAGCTTTAATCTAATATAGCCTCTACTGCCTATCTTGGTTAGAGGGAAGAGTCCTGGTGACCAGGAGCTTAAATCCATTAGTAAGTGAATAGTCTTAGCATCCTTAGGCCATGGGATACTAAATTCTACAGTATACTTACCGCATCGATTCTTGACGCACTCCCTACTTAATATTTTATACAAGACCTATCCTCCCTTACCTTTAGGGGTTAAACATGTAGTACCAAGTCTAAACTTACATTCTAAATTCTTTGTTACAACGTTTAAAGATTCTATAATATTTGAAGTTGTCAAGGCATTTATATTTATACTTAGTGGTGTTACGGATACACAGCCCTCAATTAATGTAGCGTAAACATCCGTCCCTTTAGCAGGTTCTATAGGCTTTGTTTGAAGCCAGTAATATGGTCGCCCCCTTGTGTCATACCTCATTTCAAATTCAGCTCTCCATCTAAGTTTAGCTAACTTAGTTAACTTAACACACTTATTGAATTTACTTGGTGATGGGATATTTACTGAGAGTAGGTCAACATTATCAGGTAACCCGTTATTCAATACGTACTTAGTTAACTCCCTCGCTAGAATCATAATTATGTTCCTTAGTGATTTATCTTTAAAGTCTTCAAATAATAGTACATCAGCTGAGAAAGCTATGGAAGGAATACCTAGTAGGGCTGCCTCAATAGCTATAGCTAGTGTACCACTATAGTATGTATGTTGAAGTGAGAGATTCTCACCTACATTAACGCCTGATAAGACCACGGTGGGTTTAAAGTTTAATACTGAAATCGCAAGGTGAAGTGCATCTATAGGCGTACCATCAGTTACGTAGACATCATAAGATTCAAACTTTATCTTATGCAATCTTAAAGGCTTATTAAATGATATAGCGTGACCTATGGCTGATCTAGGCAGCATTGTTGAGGTGATAATTACCTCACCTAAATCCTTAACTGCATCGTAGAGTATGTAAAGACCTGGTGATAAGTAACTATCATCATTGATAATTAGTATTTTATCCGCCACGTAGCAACACCCAGATCTATGAAATAATTATCTGTAGAGTTTATGAAGTTCATTACTATTTAAGTTGAGTTATAAGTTAAGTTAAATCAATTTATTTGGATTGAAGACTACTTAACTAGTGATTGAAGGTTATGAAGTGTAAGAAATTACTTATAGCTACAGTTGCGATTGTAGATCCCGGCGGGCATCATTATGAGCTTAATGCTAGAGTGTACTATCACGAGGCAGGAATGTGCAGGGCTAAGTATAACCATATAGATGTATTCGTCCCTAAGAGCCACAAACATATTGATTTACTTCAAAAAGGATTCTACAATGCCTTAATTACTAAGAGTAAGTTAATACTTGACTTAAGCGTTAACGTTAAGGGCTATAAGCTTGTTGTAGAGCTAAATGACGGTGTCTTCGCAAATAACAATAACATCTTGTATTTAGCTAGGGTACGTAGATATTCGGTTGGTGACTATATTAAGTTAACTATTAGGTTACCTAGTAATGTCAAAATAAGTTAAGATTAATCAACATAGACTCTTAAGATTGTCATGTTAGACCATACTAAAGTCTCTAATTGATTGAAGAAACTTTATTCTCTTGTGTATAGGTGGGTGTGTAGCTAGTACTTCACTTAAATCTATGAACGGTTCCGTGAACGCATATATGAATAAAGTCTTAATCTTGCTATGCTCTATGTACTCCCTACTTCTAAGTGAGTATGAATAGTATTCATGTATTTTCTTGAGTGCTGAAATCATAGTCCATGGTGATGTAACTTTAGCTCCATGAGCATCAGCAAAGAACTCCCTTAATCTTGAGAATGCTAGCACACCAAGCTCCATTAATATACTAGCAACTATCACACCAATACCTACAGCCAAGAGTAATGTCGAGCCTCCCCTTTCGTTCCTTCTACCCCCACCAGCTATTCCTGAGAATATCAAGAACCTACCTAAATAGTAAATGAACGTAGGTATTATTCCTAGGAGTATCATTAGATGCATATCCTTATGTTTATGGTGTCCTAACTCATGACCTACGACAGCCTTTAATTCATCCTTCGTCATCCTTCTCAATAAACCCTCAGTAACCGCTACATAACTACCGTAAATCGGCGATGAATAAGCAAACGCATTAGGATAAGGTGCCGGCACAATCACAGCTTTTGGAGGTTTAATACCCGCCCCCTTAGCTACCTCATTAACGACCTCCTGAAGCTCAGGACTAGGACGTGCTGAATACACCATATTGATTATTTTCGGAGCAAATAACCATGAAATTAAGGCAGGTATTAGTGCGAAACATAGTGCGATTATGGCTATTAAGCTTAATGTACTTAATCCTAATATTTCAGCTACTAAGAATATTATAAGTAATGCTGACGATATAACAGCTGCTGCTGTAGTGATCATTGACGATCTTAAATCATAGATACTTAAAGGAGTTCTGGTCTTTATATATTTACTTATTAGTCCGCCAGCAATAATTAATGCTGCTATGGCGATACCGTAGCCTATAGCATCAACAATCCACCATAACCAGAAGAATCTAATTGGAGCGAATGGGGAGTATTCCGGGAGGATCACTGCGAGTAATAACCATAATACTGAGAGTACGAGTAGTGATAGCGCAAATATAGATAGGAATACCAGTAGTACCCTATAATTCCTCAATATACGTACCCTCAAAGTGTGTAGAGGTAGGGGATTTATTAACTTAACTTTAATCCTAAATTAAACATCTAAAACTAATTCTTACGTGTGGTTAGTATGTGCATATATAAATTGCCTAAATTAATAGATGTAAACGCTAAGTCTAAATTAATGAGGGACCGTGATTCATTGTTGATTATGAGTAGGTGTATAGAGTTGGAACATCCTGAGCTAATTGAGGGGTTTAAGAGTAAATATGCCATATTCACAGTTTGTCCTGAGGAAGAACACGTGAATCATGTTGGATTCAAGTTGGCCGGTGTACTTGCTCGTGGTAATTATGCTGAGGTAGCGGTCTTGAGTGTTGATGGATCTATGCATTGTGTACAGTTACATTTTATGGTCGAAGAGATATTTAAAATTATGAAATTAGATGGGAAAATCAGGCGTAGGCACTTCGTTCTTACGAAAGGTGACGTTATTGAAGTTAGTGAGGAGTGCGTAAAAAATGCTAGATACTTGAGTAGGATTAGTAAACTATTGAGGAAGGTGAAATAACTAATTACTAACTAGTTAGTTCTTTTAAGATACACATTCTTATCTCCTCAGCCTTCCTAAGTGCGAACTTTCTATATGCTGCATCAGCTCTATACCATATCTTAGGAGGTCTTTCTAAACCTTTAATTACTTTAGCCATAATCACCGCTATACGGCCTAAGTTGATTGCATCTAGAACAGCATTTTCGTTCTCAGTTACATCCCCCATCTCAGTATAATATGCTAAAGCCCATGGGGGGATCACGAAGCCCATACTATTAAAGGTAACCATAAGATTCTGAATGACAGCTATAGCTCCAGTGTCGTTACCAACGGCTATGAAACCTGCTATCTTACCTTCAACCCATGACCTACCTTCAATAACGATCATGTTTTCAAAAACTGTTAACCTGTCAATGAATGCCTTTAATGCACTACTGACATTATACCAATATATTGGTGTAGCTATAATTAATGCATCACTCTTTAATACCTCTTCATAAACTTCTTTCATATCGTCATCTATGGGGCAGGGATACCTACATGATTTAATGTCATCACTAACACAACCCATACAATGCTCTATTCTAAGGTCGTAAAGATTGATGAGACTTACCTCCGCACCTTCATTCTTTGCACCCTCCAATGCTAATGCTAAAGCTTTATATGTATTTCCGTATTTCCTTGGTGAACCATTAATTCCTAACACCTTAACCATTCCCTAACCCCTGTTAATGAATTAGGGGAGATTTAATAGTCTATGAACTTAATAATTCTGAATCAAGTGAAGATAGGTGCTAGCTTGATATCTAGGTATGTAGTGATAATAGCTTTAGCTTCCGTAGCACTCATAATTATCGGCATATTCCTCATATTCAAAGGGATATCCCCTCAAACATTAGCACCAATACATGAGGAAGTGAAGGGGTGTAAATTCCTTATAGTCTTCAGCCAAGAATTAAATAAGACAAGTAAAGATGTATTAGTGAGTATTGCATCAGTAATTTCACGCTACTTGAGTAGGAGTGGAGTTAAATGTCAAGGATATGAATTCCTAAGTAAAAACAAGATTAGTAATTACACCATACCCGTATATCCTGCATTAATAATTGAGTCAAGCACTCTTCCAAGCGACTTAAGAGATGCTTTTCTTAAATTATCAGATAGGCATTGGCTATTAAAGCCTCCCTACCTTTATTACCTAATACAAAGTGGCGGCGGTAAGGTAGGTATGGAGTATATTTATAACTCTAAAGCCTACATAGTTGAAGGCCTAATTGATATTCCAAACTTAAAAACCTCTTTAGAGAATACTGAAGAGTTAAAGAATGTACTTACTTGGACTTCATCAACCAAGGTCATAAGCATAGAGAAAGTTAGTTACGAACGATATCCCAACCTCCCCTATTATCCAGCAATCGTTATAGTACCTATGAAGAATATAAATATATCAGCATACTCACCAATAATAATTAGCTTAGAAGATAACGTATTTACTTATGAACCATTATGGTATAATACAAACATACTTCCCTACATACTAAATGTCTCCGTAGGTAACATAATGCTTGAAGTACACTCTAGACCTATATTTAAAGGACCTCATCTAGGTAATACAACAGCACCAGTAAAGGCAATAATATTTGAGGATCTGAATTGTCCTTATTGTGCTAGGTTATTCAATAACACTTTACCAATTATGAAAGTAAAATACGTTAGTGAGGGTTATCTCATGGTAACCTTTAATATATTAACTGTTCATGAAGAATCTAAAGAATTACATGAAGCACTAACGTGTTACTACTTAACAGGGATGAGTGATGGGAACTATTATGAATTACTACTTAAGCTTTACAGACTAGTTATTAAAGGCAAGCATATATCTATAGATGATTTTAGGATGTTAACTAATGTAGATACTGTTAAGCTATTTGGTAAGTGTAATGCAACATCATTACTTAATGAGTTTAGTGGGCAAGCTAGGAGGTACGGTGTTGCAGGTACACCAGCCATATTATTATGGAGTGACAGCAAGAATGTTGGGGTATTAATTATAGGATATGTAGACATACATGTAATTGATGAAATCATGAATACATTACTTAACCTAGGTTAAAGTGATCATAATATATTGTAAACACTATTACAACCTATTATACTCCAGTGTATTTACTATTCTACTCCCAGCCACCTACAGTTATTTTCTTTACCCTAATATGGGGACCTCCATCTGATACAAAGACCATCTGTCCCTTACCACACCTACCATAGCCTATCTTAAAGTCCTTGGCTACGGCGTCAATTAACGATAGTGTTTCAAGAGTGTTACCTGATATGCTCATGTTCCTAACAGGCTCACCTATTTCACCATTCATCACTTCATACGCTTCCTGAATACCTACTTGAAATGTTCCATCAAGATTTGCTTGACCACCCCTAAACGATACTAAGTAGTAACCAAACTTTATGTCCTCAAATAACTCATCTACAGAGTAATCTCCTGGCAGGATTACAGTATTCCTCATCCTTATTAGTGGCGGTACCTTATAGGATTCAGCTCTAGCATTACCTGTGGGTTCAATATTTAATAATTTAGCATATTCTCTATTAACCATTAATTCCTCGATAACACCCTTCCTTATTAGGTATACAGGCCTTGTCTCGACACCTTCGTCGTCATATCTAAATGTACCAAAACCTCCAGGTATTGTTGGATCATCTACGATAGTTACCTCCTCGGAAGCTATCTTCTTCCCTAGCTTATCCATAACTGCTGAACCAGACATGGTTAAGTCGGCCTCACTTAAGTGACCAAAAGCTTCGTGAGCAAATACACCAACGACTTCAGGTGCTAATACTGCAGGGTAATTGCCACCACGCGGTGTTTTAGCTCTTAACTGCATCTTAAGCTTCTTAATTAACTTTTCAGCTACAGATTCTTGAGGATTCTTACTCCACACAGTGTAGCCATCAATACTGCCTAATTCATCCCTAACGGATGCTGTAATTGTGTTCTCGCGACCTGTAACCCACACGTAGACCCAAGTATAGCATAGTTCTTGTCTTATGTCACGCCCCTCAGAGCTCACGTAGACCGTATCTCCTATGATGTCAGCATACCTTATAGTTACTGACTTAACACTACTTTCCTTATATAGTAAATCATTAAGTTTTAGTGTGTCCTTAACCTTTACATCAAACCCTACATTCCTGGGATCTACCTTTACGGATGCTTTAACATCATCTCTTAAAGCTTCAAGAATATAGACATTGGATTTACCTTCCCCCTTCATAGATAGTGCCTTAGCTGCATTAAATGCCTCATTAACAGCACCTCTTATACTATCCTTATTATCTAATTTACTAGTTACTGAGAAACCCCAGAAACCCTTATACAGTACACGAACAGCTAGTCCAGAGTCGATACCGTAGGTTACATCCTTAACTGAACCATCAATTATAGAGAATGAGGATATTAAGTATGACTCAAGTCTGAAGTCCGCAAATATCGCACCTTTATTAACTAGTTCTTCAGATAATTTCAATAAGAAGTCCCTTAAGGCATTAATATCACTCATACAAGCACCGAGCTAACCGTCAAACTAAGTTATTTAAAC
>CAZAMI010000038.1:0-10202 GCA_964486465.1 uncultured Desulfurococcaceae archaeon
GTGAAGGTAGTTGGGGATAAAGGCTTTTCATTTCACGGTATTTTAATGCTTTAAGTTTGGTAAAACTCTTAATCTCGTTCCTTATAGCGTACATTACTAGTTGCTCTACCATGTTACGGTACATGCCCTCAAGTTCAACGAGTGCCCTAAACACTTTCCTCGGTAACCCAACACTCCTCACTACGACTGTCCTAGCTACTCTAGTCATCCCTATCAACCTCCTCTAGTAATTGCTTAAATCCTTGAACTAACCGCTTCTTCTTATGACTCCTCATACCATATAGCTTACCAGCAAAGGAGGTAACAATTGCTAGCAAATCCTCAACTAGCTCTTGATAAGCATCTTTAGGCTCTTCACCATAAACAATCTCTATTTTAACACCGTATTGTTTAAAGAAGTACTCTAGGTACTCGAATCCAAAGCGGGTAAGTCTATCCTTGTAGGTGATAACTACTACATCCACTTGCTTGTTTACCACGTAGTTGAAGAGCTTCAATAAGCCTCTACGGTTAGTTTTGAGACCGCTAGCTATGTCACTTAGAATATCTACTACTCTATAGCCTTTAGCACTACAGTATTGTGTAAGATACTGTATTTGCCTCTCTAAATCGCTCTTCTGGTCGCTAGAGCTTACACGAGCATAAAAAACAGCTCTAGTCTCTTTGGCTTCTGGCTTCTCTCCAAGAATGCGTTCAACCTCAGAGTACGGTATCCTGATTCTCCCTGTAGGCGTTCTAACAACATGGATTCTACCTTCAGACACCCACCGCTTAAAAGTCCTATAACTAATCCCTACAAGCTCACAGAACTCCCTAGGCTTCAATAGCTTCTCTGAACTTGTTGACATCTGTCCCTAACCGACAATAAAATTCCCTAACTGACCCTAATAAGGGTTTCTGCCCCTATTGATAATTGATGAAGTCCTCCCAGGTTGATTTGAGATATTATAGTGACGCATTGATACGGATTAGCTTAACTACCTCCTTAGGAATTACGATATAGCTCATAGGTGGCTTGAAATATGGTATGTAACTCCTTATCTCACTTAATGTGACAGGTTTACTATATCTTTCAACATTACTTATCCCTATCACTATTAACCTCCTCTTAGACGAGCTATACTTCCTTCTAATAAAGTCCCAGTTAACCTCTTCGAATAATTCGCACCTAGCTTTCACATAACTACATACGTTAACATAATCACCTACATATACGTCACGAATTGTAAACTCTCCTAAAAATGACTTCTCAGGTGATGATGAATACACAATAACTCTATCACCTTCACCTACATCACCAAAATATGTTCTAACCTCGCAATCCTTCATGCCATCAATTATTTCGTGAGCATAGATAGGCTTAAACGACATTACTATATACCTCATACCAACACCTGAAGTTTTAGGGTATCTTAAAGTTTTAATGTTCTTCCCGTAATTGCGAAGTATTACCTACCTAAATGGGGGGTTCAACATTCCTTAAGATGTCTTTAACTATGTTTTCACCTGTGATTAAGTCATCTAGGATGTTACCACTTGACCTTTTAGATATTATTCTATGTCTTAAAGTAATTATTGAGGATTCCTTAACATCATCAGGTATAACGTAATCCCTTCCATCTAAAAGTGCTAATCCCTTAGCAACCCTAAGCATATGCTGTACAGCCCTAGGTGAAGGTCCGAAGAACACTCTCGAATCCTTCCTCAGCTTTAACGTTATCTCTAAAACGTAGTTCACTATATCACTACTAACCCTAACTCTCTCGAAATCACTCATAGCTTTAAAGATGCATGAAGCATCACATACACGCCTTAATCTTGAAACTAGCTCTGGAGTTAAAGCTAAGGTATCCTTAACGAGTAACATTTCTTCAACATCTCTTCCTGGGTAATCAAATTTTAAGCTAATGGTGAATCTATCCAGTACCGCTATAGGTAAGGGGAAGATTCCCTGAGTCTCTAGAGGATTTAATGTAGCTATCACGGAAAATGGTCTTGGCAATTCATAGATATCCCCCTCAATACTCACCTTACCCTCCTGCATAGCTTCCAGAAGAGCAGAAAGTGATTTGGGATTTCCTCTATTTATCTCATCTGCTAATACTATATTAGCGAAGATGGGGCCCTTAACGGTTCTGAGGTCCCCTGTCTTTGGATCAACAATCTTAGCACCAATGATGTCTGAGGGTAGTAGGTCCGGTGTAAATGATATTCTTCTAAAATTAAGACCTAAGACATGAGCTAGTGCTTCAGATGTTAGAGTTTTAGCGACACCTGGAGGACCGTAGATAAGTGCGTGACCACCCATTATTATAGTTAGCGTTAAGTATTGTATGTCTCTCTCATGACCTAAGACTATTTTCGAGACCTCTTGAGAGACCTCTCTAACTATGTTTATTACGCTACATGATGTCATCATAAATACGCAACCCACTTCTAGAGATACATTACCTAAGATTCTAAATAAACGTGAATTAGAACGTTATTCATGAACTGCCTTAACTACTCTTTATATTAGGTACTCATGCCTCTGAGTATACGCATATCGATACTACTTCTGTCAGCATAGTTGACGGTGTAATACTTAGGTTTTAACCTACTTACTATGTAATTAAAGGCTTTCCATGGATCAGAATTCTGACCACATGTATAAACATCGACTGTTGCATATTCGTATTCAATCCATGTGTGGATGGCTATATGTGATTCCTTAACTAATGCTATTACTGAAACACCTCCTTTCTTACCTCCGAGTTTCCATACTCCTATATCAAGTAGTTTAGTATTGGATAATTCAACAGCCTTTAATACTATGTCCTTTAGCTCCCTCTCGTCATTAGCTACATCCTTATCGATACCATATAAATTACCAAATACATGCTTACCTACAATTACATCTCCTAAGACAATATTAGTTAATGTATCACTAGTTGCTTTTACGCCCTCCTTCATACTCAACCCCTAACCCCTTACTTCTTCTTTAGGGGGTAATTTGAGTCTCCTAAACGTATATATAGTTATGTGAAAGCACTTCTAATGGTATATGAGGTAGTATTAAGTGAGTATATTCCGGCTTAGAGTAGTAGCGAGGTATGTTTTAAATTCTTCCATCTTAACATTAACGTAGAGTAACTATCGTGGTAGATATGTATGGGGTATAACAGTAAATCATATACGCAATTTTACGAAGAGAGAAACATAAGAAGTCTTGTTGTTAGACTACTTAATGCATTGAAAAGCTTCTACACATTTAGAGATTTAGAACTTATGCTTGAAGTGCCTCAGCAAGCATTATGGAGGTATGTAAACTTTCTGACTGTACCTGAGGAGTCGACTGCAAAGAAGATACTGAAAAAGATAGAGGAATTAAGATTGATAGAAAAGGTAGTTGATGATATGGTAAGACCTAGTAGTAAGGGTCAAGTAGAGATATGGAAGTTAACACATAATATAGGATTCTTAGACCTATTGGGCTTCTATGTGACATTAATACCTAGGATAGATGATGTAGATATCATACTGGCTTATCCCGAGGATTCCTCACCCTTAGCAACATCCATAGCTTATTGGATCAGAGTAAACTTATGTATAGCTACGAGGAAGGCTGATTCCACATTCTCAAGTAAGTACATAGTCGAGACGTACCAGTCTGATGTTAATGGGAATATAGAATATCTAGCAGTACCTAAGGAATGTATTGATAAGGAGGACTACGTGCTAATAGTTACTAATGTATTAAATGATATTAGAATGTTTAATGCCGTTTATGCATTAATCAGGAAAGCTCAAGCTGTACCTTGGGGTTTAGTTGCTGTAGTAGCTAAGAACAGGGAAGTTGTGGATTCTGTGGGAGCTTATGGTATGAATATAGTTAGAATCCTAAGAGTTATTGCTTAAGCTCCTTTAATGGGGTAAACCTCAAAGTCTCCATCCTTAAATATCATTATTCTAATAGGCTTAACAACTCTAGTACCACTTACACACTCTCTCGCTCTATACCTTATTTCATCATATATCCTAGTAAAGTTAGCTCTAAGTTTCACCTTTAATTTATCGGCTTCATTAATAACTATCTTAGGTATTTCAACAAGGTGAGTTCCCGGTCTTATCACAACTTCACCAGCAGCTAATAATGATTTGTATATTTTTAGGGTCTCTTCAGCAAGCCTTATGTTTTCTTTAGCTCTTTTCTCAATGATTGATACATTCTCCCTAGTAGTATTCAAGATTCTAGCTATTTCCTCCTGAGTACGTCCCTCCATTCTTAATTTGAGGACCACATATTGCTTTTCAGTAAGTAATCCGTACTTACGTCTACTCACACTTGGGTACACCTATGTAATCCCTAGTCCCAAAGTATTTAATTTAATCATTAAACTAGGTATTAATCAACTACATAATTCGATGATTGTTATGAATACCTATAGAATACATTTAAGGCATAAGGAATTACGTATTCGTAGGTGTTACTTATTGACGCCGAGACTCGTTAGAGTTGAAGATGCTATTGGTCATAGGCTTGCTCATGATGTCACTATGGTTACTAGAGACTTTAAAGGTGCTATATTCAGAAGGGGTCATAAAGTCAGGACTGAGGATGTTGAGGTTTTAAAGAGGTCTGGCCACTATTTTGTACTAATCGAGGATAAGAGTGATGAAGGAGTCCATGAGGATGAGGCAGTTATTTCACTTGCGAGGACCATTGCTGGCTCAGGTACTTATGTTGTTAGTGCTGAAGAGGGTAAGGCCTTAATTAAATCGTCAGTTGATAAAGGTATAGTTAAAGTTAATGTTAAAGGTTTAGACATGATAAACTCCCTAGGCGACTTCATAGTAACGACTAAAAGGAGTTACACTTTAGTCAATAAAGATGATGTTGTCGGTATAATTGACTTAGTACCTTTAATCATAGATAAAGAGAAGTTTGAGAACGTCCTTGAAAGGGCAAGAATAATCGCACCTGTTATCGAGGTTAAGAAACCCATCAAAAAGAGGGTAGGGCTGGTTATTACGGGAACCGAGGTTTATGAGGGAATAATCAAGGATGAAGCAACCGAAGTAGTAAAGTCTAAGGTTGAGAAATACGGTGTTGAGATAGTTAGGAGACACATCGTACCTGACGATTTAGATAAGATCAAAGAAGCTCTACTGAACTGCATTAAGGTATCAGACATAGTAATAGCCACTGGAGGTATGAGTGTTGACCCAACAGATTACACACATAAAGCTATAGCCTCAGTAGCTACTGAAGTGATAATCTACGGTATACCAATTAAGCCTAATACCATGACAATGCTTGCCTATAGAGGTAATAAGCCAATAATAGGGGTTCCAGGCTCCATCGTGTACTTCAGGGATTGGAACGTACTTGATGTGTTATTACCTAAATTGTTAATAGGCGAGAAATGGACGCGTGAAGAATTACTCAAACTTGCTCATGGAGGAATAAGTGATTATTTCCTCTCGAGGAAAAAGAATTGGAGGTAAGAGTCTAGTAATGCTTGTTGACAAGTATGGTAGACCCCTCACTCATATGAGAATAAGCGTTACACTAAGGTGCAACCACTCTTGTATATTCTGTCATATGGAGGGAATACCTATATCACAAAGCTCTCTTAATGAATTATCGCCGAAAGAGTATGGTCTAATAGTCAAAGCTGCAAGTGACTTAGGTATAAGGTATTATAAATTAACAGGTGGCGAGCCATTAATACGTAATGACATAATAGATATCGTTAAGGTGATGAGACCATACGCCTCAAGCATTAGCTTGACTACTAATGGCTCATTATTATCTAAGTATGCTGAAGAGCTTAAGGAAGCTAGTATAGACTATATTAACGTTAGCTTACATTCACTAAGACCTGAAGTATTCAAGTTTATAACTAAGGGAGATCTAAACCTCGTACTTAAGGGTATTAAGGACGCTCTTAATGTAGGTATTAAATTAAAGTTGGATTTCTTGGTTCTTAAATTTAATGAAAATGAATTCGAAGACATTATTAACTACGCTTCAAAATACGGTCTTGATATAAACATCATTGAGTTAATACCATTAGGCATTACCATTAATGAGTGGAGGGATATGCACGTGGGTCTTAACAGTATTGAGAGATACCTAGAGAGGATAGCTGTTAAGAAATACATTAAGGAATTCCAGAATAGACCCACATACGTACTACCTACAGGTATTAAAGTCACTATAGTTAAAGGCTACGCTAACCCAGATCTATGTATGAGATGTACTAGGATAAGATTAACACCCGACGGTAAATTAAAGTTATGTATATACAGGAATGATCTCTATATTGACTTAAAACCTGCGCTTAGGATGGGTGATATAGGTAAAATTAAAGAATTAATAATTAAGGCAAATAAGTTAAGAGAGCCTTTCTTTAAGAGGGTGTCTAAGCGTGAAGGTGACAATGGTTGATATAACATCTAAGGAAGTTATGTATAGGGAGGCCATTGCTGAGGGAGTGATTAAATTAAAGAAAGAAACCATAAGAATGATTAAGGAGGGCAAAATCGAGAAGGGTGATGTATTCTCGGTAGCAACTATAGCTGCTATATTAGCTGTTAAGAATACACCAAACATAATTCCCCTAACACACAATATACCAATAACATCCGTGAATGTTGATTACGAATTTAAGGATGATGACTCAATACTTGTTAGGGTCACTGTCAAGACTAATGCTAAGACAGGCGTTGAAATGGAAGCTCTTGCAGGTGTTAGTGCAGCTTTATTAACTATTTGGGATATGGTTAAGAAGTATGAAAAGAATGAGAAAGGACAGTATCCAACGACATTAATAACAAACATTAAAGTTATTAATAAGATTAAGAAGGAATTAAGGTAAATGCCTAAGAGGATTACCTATAGGCTTTAGAATATGTGGTAAACTTCTTAAATGACTTTAATCGGCATTCGCTTCTATAATGCCTACCAATTCATTAATATCTACTTCAGCAAAACCTATTACGTAGTCTGCTGCTCCATAAACTATTATACCCTTATCATCATACTTGAAGAACCCGCATGGAAATATAGTTAATGGTCTATCACCGTATACCTCATATAATTCTTTAGGTTCCATGATATAGTATGGCGTTACACCCTCAACCCTAGGATCATCACCTGGGTCATACTTTATTAATGCTGCAAATACTCTATACGCTTCTAATTCCCTATCAACACCATGAAGTATCGCTAAGTACTTATTAGGCCCAACTTCAACAGGTGGTGCCCCCCAACCTATTTTGCTCTCAAACGGTGCTGATTCTAGGACCACCACACTATTCCTAACCTCAATCTCCTCAATACCATTCTTAGGTTCAGGTAGTCTATCTATTTTACTAATTAATGTATGATACGTGTCATCATCTAAGTGAGGTCTATGAAATACCAATATTTCACCACCATTAGTTTTAACAACAAAGGTATCCTTATCACTTACAAGATGAGATCTTAAGTATTGAGGTAAGACCAAAGCACCTACCTTATCCCAATACCTACCATCTCTATTTTCACTAACAGCAACTACAGGTAGTGTTCGTTCTCTCCTAATGACTGGGTTGAAGTAATTAACTGTTCTCCCAGTATAGGTTAAGTACCACTTATCATCTATTTCAACAATACGTGGATCCTCGGTTCCCCATATGTCGTATTTTGTTGATGGATAGATCACTATTTCAGCTGCGTAATGTGAGGTATTAATAGCTCCATTGAATAGATCGTGAATAGGTATTCTAACTAAAGCTATAGCACTAACGTACATATAATATCCTAAGATTACTCTAGCATAGACGTAGATGAGGTCTTCACGAAGTATTGCTGTAGCGTTGAATACTGTTACGGGTACATCTATTGGATGATTCTTGATATGGATCCTTACAGGAGGTATTGCGCCAAGTCTCTTAACTATATCTCTTGACTCAAACTTCCTCTTGCTACTAACTTCCTTAATGTTATCTATGGATCTAAACATCTCCATCCCCAACGGGGAGGCATCCAATGTTAGCTTAGCATGTTCCAAATTTAAAAAGTATACAGTACGTGAGCTACGGTATGTAGATTAAAAAGCAAGCATAAATTATTAGGGTGTATTACGCTGTCAGTAGAGGTTTTCGATAGGTTATGGATGAGGTACGATGAGTGGTACTCAAGAAACAGGATTACTGCTGAGAATGAAGTTAAGGCATTAAAGGTATTAGGGTTGAAAGGTCTTGGATTAGAGATAGGTGTAGGTACAGGATTTTTTGCATCTAAACTAGGCATTAAATACGGTGTTGATCCCTCAATTAACATGATTAAGCTAGCTAAGGATAGAGGTATTGAGGTTATCGCTAGTTATGGGGAGTATCTACCCTTTAGGGATGAGGTATTCGACTTCGTAGCTATAATAGTTACGCTATGCTTTGTGAATGATCCATTAATGGTTTTACATGAGTCGTGGAGAGTCTTAAAGCATGATGGGTTGATTGCTTTATGCATCATACCTAAGGACTCAAAATGGGGTGAGTACTACAGAACACGTACTGAATCGCCTTTCTATAAGGTAGCCAACTTCTACAGCGTCAAGGAGGTTGAAATTATGCTAAAGCAGTTAGATTTTGAGGTCTTGAAATATGTATCGACATTAAATAGTTATGGACCTAAAGACTCACCTAAATATGAAGAACCTAGACTTGGTACTACAACTGGTGGGTTTGTGTGCTTATTAGCTAAGAAGGTGTGTTGTCATGGTTAGTGAAGATGTCATGAGCTTCATAGTACGTATGGTAAGTGAATTTAACTTACCTAGCATAAGTACGAAGTTTAAAGAAAGAGAAGTAAAGTTAGGTACTGTTAAGGAACCTATAGCTTTGAGATTAGACGGGGTCAAATTCGGTAAGTCGCTTAGAGATTTTAGAGAACCACGTGATGAGGTAGTACATAAGGCATTAATTAAGGGTGCAAAAGAGTTATTGAGAAGATTTAACGCATCGATGGCCTATGTGGTATCTGACGAGGTTAATTTAATAATAATGAATTGCCTACCATATAATGGTAGGGTATTTAAATTAATTAGCATAGCTTCATCAATCTTATCGGCCCACGTATCGTTACTTCTCAAGAGACCCTTATATTTTGATTCAAGGATTATAAAATTAAGTAATATTGATGAAATTAAGGAATACCTTTACTTTAGAGTTAGAGTAGGTATTAACAACTATATTTCAAAGTTGTATCATAAAATTAAAGAATCGAAAGCTACTCCGCCTACTAAGGATATGCTTGAATACTTATTGAATACCATAAACTTAGTAAACAATGCTAAGGATTGGGAGATAGTTGGTACATGCGTATTTTGGGACACTATATCCAAGAAGGGGTTTAACCCATTGACTAAGAAGGTAGTGACTACGGAGAGAAGAGTTATTCGGGAAACCTCAAACATCGAGTCATGCATCAACAGAGTCTTAGGAAGATAATATCAATGTAGGATCAGATGGGTAACCGCTTCATCACCATTCATTCTCCCCGAAAATTCATCATCCACTATACCTAATTTACTAAAGATAAAATTATTCAAACTCTAGTAAATTAGCATTACTAAGTCTTAGCTCTTAAAATAACTAATCTATCACCTGCTGATAGTTTCATGTCATTTTGCGGTGCATATATCAATTCATCACCTCTCCTTACAGCTATGATTTCAAACCTATAGTCCTTATGTAACTTCATTAACTCCTTCTCTAAATCACCTACAGTTATCCCCTCTTCAGTAACTATGACTTCAGTTAAGTCAACACCCCCTCTAACTGTTACTACTTCATTAACGAATCTAACAATGGTTGGTTCAAATATTGCTGTAGCAGCTATCCTTCCAAGAAGGCTTTGAGTCAGTATGTCCTTAACACCTAACTCCCTAAGTAATTCAGCTGTTCTGGGATCATTAACTAATACCATTATTCTAGCCTTCTTATTGAGTCTCTTAATAAGTAATACTAGATGTAGTATGGTGCTATCGTCTCTCAAGCATATGAGAATCGTTTCGGCATGCATTACTCCAGCTCTAACTAAGGTCTCCTCACTATACTCACCAACTATGAAGTCAACAGGTGGTGGTGCCTTAGGCTCTCTAGACATTACCCAACCAACCATATCACCATAACCACTAAGTACTAATTCATCTATAGCCTCCCTACAACTAGGT
>CAZAMI010000039.1:0-9915 GCA_964486465.1 uncultured Desulfurococcaceae archaeon
GTCTTTATTAATTACGTGTATTTCGAATGGTTCCTTAATACCTTTCTCCCATAGAGCTGCGAGTACTTCACCTGGAGACCTTCCTGTAACTACGAGAATGTCTATATCGCTTGAAAGGACGTACCTCCCTTCAGCAACACTACCGAAGAGGTATACTTCAGCGTTTTCATCAATGCTTCTCACAGTATTAAGTATAACTCTTAAATACTTTGGTAAGTTCCTAAATATCTCAGCCCTACGCTTAGCTTCCTCAATCAATAACCTCTCTGACAACCCTCATAACCTCCTCAACAACCTTCTTAAATCTCTCAACTTCCTCACGATTATAATCCCTAGCTATATATCTAGACGTTATGTATGCATCCTCAAGAGCGCCTAACTCAATGCTGAACCTCCGTAAAATCTCCTTAATCTTATCCTCGCCCGTAACCTCATGTATTATTTCAAGAAGTTTCCTAACACTATGAGTTCTTGGGAAATCAATCCCTAACTTAAGTAGGGAAGCTTTAAGGAACAACTGTAATGACTGCTCAAGACTAAATACAGCTAAGTCATGGAAACCTCTATCCATCTGCATGACTGCAGTCTCATAGAATCTCCTAGATCTCCTAAGAAGATACTCCACCTCCTCAAGCTTGGTCAAATACACCCCTACATATTATGTGTTAATAACCTTAATATTAACGATTTTAATAAAGAAGTATTCTCTATTAAGAGGTATAAGTACTAACATCACGTCATCCATGCTGCTTCAAAGGAGTATAATTAAGAGTAATAAGTCGTTAGGAGATAATAGCATGGATTGGTGAGTTAAGAATTGTTTAGGAAGGGTTTAGAGTATGTTAATGAGCCTTATAGGACAGTTATTGAGAGGTTACTTAATGAACTTCTAAAAGTGTTTAGAGATGACTTAGTCTCCGTAGTTGTTTATGGTAGTGTTGCTCGTGGTACTGCTAGAAAGGATAGTGATATTGATGTCTTAATAGTTGTTGAAGAGTTACCTAGATCTAGATTTGAGAGGTTATCGATGTATATGAAGGCTGAGGAAAATCTAGACCCACTACTTAACGAACTTTTAAATAGAGGTTACGCTGTAACAATATCACCAATACTCAAGACTAAGAGGGAGGCTGAGAGGATTTCTCCACTCTATCTAGACATGGTTGAAGATGCAATCATAGTTTACGATAAGAACGGGTTCTTTGAGGAAATACTGAAGAGGTTAAGAGATAAGTTAATGGAGTTAGGTGCCGAAAGGGTATGGATTGGTAAGAAGTGGTATTGGAGGTTAAAGAAGGACTACAAATTTGGTGAGGTGATAGAGTTATGAATAATATTGAATTAGCTAAGTCAAATATTAGGCAAGCAAGGGAAAGGGTAAGGCATGCTAGTGAGGCATTAGATACAGGTAATTACCCGTACGTTGTGAGGCAAAGCCAGGAAGCTGTTGAATTAGCTCTGAAAGCTGCACTAAGGATAGTAGGTATAGAGCCTCCTAAATGGCATGATGTAGGGCCTGTATTGAGGCGAGAGAGATTAAGATTCCCTAGGTGGTTTCAGGAACTAATAGATGAGTTAGCTTCAATATCACGCTCACTTAGAAAGGAGAGGGAATTAGCTATGTATGGTGATGAGGAGTCTGGAATACCACCTGAGGAATTATATACTAAAAGGGATGCAGAGCACGCTCTTAATGACGCAGTTAAGGTTGTGAGAACCGTTGAGAAATTACTAAATGAGGTTTTAGGTGCTCATCGAGATCCCTTACCTTGAGGATTAAGTAACTTAAACTTATTAATTAATTATGCCTTTGCTTACCGTGTAGGTAATAGGTGTTTAGGTATTATGGGTTTTGAGTGTGTGATTGACCTACTACGTACTGCTCCATTAGTGGTTAGGGTAGCTTTAGTTGCTTTACTACCTACTACACTCACTATGTTGGGGTCAGCACCTATCCTTATTAAGGTAAGGTTTAGTGAGGGCTTCATAGATGCTGGTATGGGGTTTGCTGCTGGTGTAATGCTTGTTGCTTCATTCACTAGCCTCCTACTACCAGCAATAAGTATTGGTGGTGTATTGATAGCTATATCAGGCTTCGTAGCAGGCATCATTTTCATCAGGGTCTTAGACGTTCTAATACCACACATGCATTTAAGAAGGGGTGGTGAAGGTGATCCTAAGCACTTTAGGTATGTTAGGAAGGCATGGCTTATGGCCTTAGCAATAATACTTCATAACATACCTGAAGGTATGGCTGTTGGCTCAAGCACTATTTATAGCGTTACTGATGGCTTAGTACTAGCTACAGCTATAGCGTTACAGGACATACCTGAGGGGTTCGCTGCAGCACTACCAATACTAGACATAACTAAGAGTAGGGCTTACGCATTCAGTATTGGTGCATTAAGCGGTGTTGCTGAATTCCTTGCGGCCTTCATTCCCTTACTAATAATTACGTTCATAGGTACTGCATTACCGTTAATGCTAGCAATAGCTTCGGGTGCTATGGTCTACGTAGTAGTACATGAGATAATACCTGAAATCTACGGTCATGAACATGACGAGCAATCAACTATGGGCTTCTTCATAGGCTTCATACTAATGCTCATACTAGACACTATGTTTTAATGTAAGAATTAAAGGGGTTTAATGATTAAAAATGAGTTATGTTGGGATCAACCCTCAAGCTTCTTCATTCCTTCCTTCGATAGTAGAGTCTTAAATATCGTTTCATGCTCTACTTCATCCCTCATTATCTCCTCAATAATCTCCTCAGTTACTGGATCCTTAGTTACTACGTAATCGTATATCTCCCTATAATGTTCTAGAGCACACCTCTCAGCTTTTACGGCTGCTATCAACCATTCATCTACCGCGTACGGATCTTCAGGTAGTTCAGGGTACTTACACTTTGATAGATCCCATAAGTCCCTAAAGTCTGGTGGGTCTACATCGAAGTCCTGTAGTCTATCCATTAGTTTCTTAGCGTGATCATCGAGCTCATCCTTAGCTATATCAAGGAATACTGACTCTAACCTCTTAGATGCATGACCCTTAAGTGCGTAAGCAGCTGTGAAGTACATGTAATATGCGAGAACCTCATCAGCGAATGCGGAGATGAGCATCTTAACGAGCTTATCCTTATCAATATCCTTAACCTCAGGTCTTAAGGGGTACTTCTCAGGTAAGTACTTACGCTTCCTAACCTCACTCATGGTCGAACCTCAAACATACAGTGTGTATGAATATATTTATACGTTAGGAGAATTGATACAGACCTAAGCATTAACTTAAGTAGTTCATTTAGAACTACACCCCGACATAGTTAATAGTTACTAAGTTATTGGCCCAAATGTAATAAAGTTTGTTTACACTGTAGAAATATCAAAGTTATTAGAGCGTAACTACAGAGAATTACGTGAGGTCGAATAGGTATGAAGTACTTAGCCTTAGCGATCATAGTGATGGTCATTATCGCGGCCTACCTCGTAACTTACTACCTAGCAATTAATCCAGGAATGAGTGGGGCCATAGTTAAGACACAGAGTACGCAGTCACGATACAGTATTAAGGTATACGTCAATGATGAATACATTAAGAGTTTAACGTTAAGTGATTTAAAGAGGTTAAGACAGTACAAGTTTGTTGACTCCTTAGGTAAGATTCAGGAAGGCCCCCTACTTAAGGATGTCATAATTAACTTCCTAGGCATTAACTCATTTAAGTATGTAGTCATTGAGGGTAGAGGTCATGTAAAGCTTAACTATGATGACGTAATGAATGAGGGGAACTACATAATTCTCGACTTCACAAGGAAAGGTACTGTTAAGTTATGTGGTAGGGAGGACGTTATCCCTAGGAATGAGTGGGTTAAGGACGTAGCCATGATTAAGATCTACAGGTAAGGTGATTAATGTGTTACTATTCTTAGGTATTGATGATACGGATGCTAAGGTTAAGGTGGTTAGGGGGAGTAAGCTAGGTACTGGTAGAGTTGCTAGGGAGGTTGCTAATGAGTTAATGAGGCATGGGTTTAAGGTATTATGGGTTACTAGGCATCAATTACTGATGTCAGGTACGAATACGTTAGGTAATAATAGTGCTAAAGCCGTTACGTTGGAGGTTAGATCTACTGACGATATACGTTACGTTAGGGAGGTAGCTACTAGAGTAGTTAGTGAGCTATCACTACCTAGTAGTAATCCAGGTATAGCGATTAACCCTCATAAACCACCACCTAAGGACGCGGTAGAGTTAGCGTTGAGGGCTTCTAGTAGGCCCGTATCGTTAAGTGATGTATTGAGGGTGGCTAAAAGTTATGGAATAGACACCATATGTATTAGAAGTAGTTGTGAGGGCGTTATAGGTGCGTTCTCAGCATCAGTACTTGCTGCTTTAGGCTATGGTAGAGTACTCGACATACCTTACACTGGTTTAAGGAACTACATGAATAAGGTGTTGAGGGTTAGCGAAATACTTAAGCTAGGCATAAATACTGTTAAGGATGTTAATGGCCATGAACTTAATGAGCATGAGTACGTGTACGTCGGTAAGTTTAAGCCCTACCTGGAGGACTTCAAGCCAGTACTTTACGTAGTTAAGGATGGTGCTTTATGGCGAGCAATAGTCTTAGATTAACACCGAGGGCTGTAGCAGTAATATCCGTATTCTCAGCAATGATAATTTGTGTTAGGTTAGTACGTATACCACTACACATACCAAGTGCTGGTAGCATACCGTGGATTACGTTAATGATTATAGGGAGGGCCATCAATACCTACTCACTAACATCAACTATTACAGGCCTCATAGTAGGTATAATAACTACCGTAGCAGGTATAGACCTCCCTCCAGGACCTCAACACATAATAAAGTACCTAGTCTCCGGTTTAGTGATTGATGCTGCATATGGAGTACTACCTAAGCATAACGTATTTACTTATCTAGTAATTGGTGCTTTAACATCAACATCTAAGTTACTTAGCGTTTACGTCGTAGCCTACATTTTAAACATACCATTAATAGTGATTAAGGCAGTACTAATCTACGTCCTAGCCCTACATACTGTGTTCGGGATCATTGCTGGTCTAATCGCGTACTCGCTAGTACTAACAATAAGTAAGGTTAAGGGATTGAGGTCGTGAGTTATGTGTGAGATAGTATTAAGTAATGTATGCTTCAAGTATGAGGGTTCAAGTGCGGAAGTACTTAGGGGTTTAGACTTAAGCATCAGTGAAGGTGAGTTAGTAGTCATTACAGGACCTACAGGTAGTGGTAAGACAACATTATGTCGTATCATTACTGGCTTAATACCTAAGCTGTATAGGGGTGAGTTAAGAGGTCATGTTAGGGTATGCGGTATAGACCTAACTAGGTCATCGTTAGGGAGGTTGAGAAAGCGCATACTATACGTACCTCAAAACCCTGAGGAGTACCTACTGAACATCACCGTAAGAGATGAGGTTACTTCATACTTAGGTGAGGCAGTTAGTATTGAGGACATTAATTCATTAATTAAGTATGCTTTAAGTATGGTTGGTCTTGAAGGTAAGGAAGATGAGGTCATCTTTAAATTATCAGATGGTGAAAAGCAGAGACTTAGTCTAGCACTTGCATTCATTAGGGAGTATAAAGTAGTGATTATTGATGAAGCACTATCATTCATAGATACTGAGTACCTAAGCAGGATTATGGACTCATTAATTAAGCTTAAGTTGGAAGCGGGTTCTACTCTCATTATCATAGAGAAGAATCCCTATATACTTAAGAAACTACTCAAGTATTCACCAAGGTTAATTATACTCGAGAGAGGTGTTAAGGTATTTGATGAGGTAATCGATGACTTATTAATTATTAAGGAATCTATATGCACTCATTCACGATACGCATGTAAGATACTTCATTACGTAGGTAATGTGTAGGTGTTACACAATGAGTTACGTATTAGATCTATCTAATGTGTGGTTTAAGTATGAAGTGCGTAGTCCTTGGGTATTGAGAGGTATTAAATTAAGGGTTAGGGAGGGTGAGGTAGTATTTATTTTAGGTAGTAATGGAGTAGGTAAGACTACATTATTAAAGGTGATTTCAGGCTTACTCAAGCCTCAGAGAGGCGTCGTTAAGGTTATGGGTAAGGAGCTTAATGGCGTAATACCAAGATTTATAGGTTTCTCATTCCAGAACCCAGTACATCAATTTTGCTTTGAGACTGTCGAGGACGAGCTTTCAAATGTCTTAAGACTTAACGGCTATAACGATATTGAGAGTAGAGTTAAGGAGACGTTAGAGCTCTTCGGCCTTGAAGGTGTAAGACGTAGATCACCATTCACACTAAGTTCAGGTGAGATGAGGTTACTATCAATAGCATTAGCCTTCATCCATAACCCACTAATAATGCTACTAGATGAGCCATTCACAAACTTAGATATAGATCAGATTGAATACATAGTTAGTCTAATAAATAGACTTAAACGTCAGGGAAGGACATTAGTAATCACTTCAACAACTCAATACGAGTACGTCTTTGAGTTAATGGGGGATGTGAGTACGTACATACTACGTAATGGTGAACTAATCAATGCAGGCACTAAGACAGAGAAGCAGTCACTCATGGTGAGGATCCCATGTACGTAGACACTTTGAGAAATCTATATAAATCATTTATAGGTAGTTATGAGTTTAACTCAATACTTAAGAAACTACCCGTATGGGTTAGGCTCTTCATAATCGTGACCCCTCTATTCACATCATTAATTATGAATACGTACTCATTAGTCATAGCACTCACTTCACTCATTACTATAGCATTGATATCTAAGTGTGCTTTAAGCATCATCAACTTAGTTAGGGGTTTAAAGTTCTTAATAATCGTTATGTACGTCTCGATAACACTCATATACGTTTATGAGGGGCAGCCATACTACTTAGCTATGTTTAATGCTTTAGTACCTATAGCTAGGTTAGTGATACTTACAGGGGTCTTCATCATACTCTCTAGAGTCATTAGTACTAAGGAGGTCTTAGACATGCTTAAAGCGGTTAAAGCTCCCAAAGGCCTTGCTTACGCCTTCCTCCTAACTCTTAGGTTTATCCCACTAATACTTCATGACCTAGTCAACGTTACTGACTCATTAAGGTTAAAGGGTGTTAATAGGTATGGATCCAGACTTAAGCGTATAATGAGCCTTCGTTACTACCTAACACCATTACTGGTAGTGTCTATGGAGAGGGTTGAGAAGGTTACTGAGGCATTAGAGTTGAGAGGCTTACTTGAGAGTGACTAGGTTAGTGTTTCCACCTTAGTATGGTTAGTGAATTAAGTATGACTGATATGTCGCTAGCCATCATTGCTAGTGCTGCGAACTCAGGTCTTAATGCTATTGATAGAGACTTGTAGAGTACGCCCATAGCTATAGGTACTAATGTTACATTGTATATGAATGACCACATGAGGTTCTGAATGACCTTCTTCTTAACGACCTTACTTAACCTACACAGGTTTACTAATATGTTAAGCTTGTTGTTGGTGATTATTACCTCACCAGCCTCCTTAGCTATGTCTGCACCACTACCCATAGCTATACCTAGGAATGACTGAGTTAGTACTACAGCATCATTTATTCCATCACCTACGTAAGTAACCCTCTTCCCGTCCTGAACCATCTTCTTAATTAGCTCAGCCTTATCCTCAGGCCTCATCTCAGCATAGACCTCATCAATACCTAATTCACTAGCTACGGCCTTAGCTGTGAGTGCATTATCACCAGTAATTAATGCAGTTCTAACCTTCATTACATTCCTAACAAACTTCAGTACATCCCTAGCTTCAGGACGTATCTTGTCAGAGATTACTATCAGTGCTTTCAACTCACCATCTATTGCGGCGAATGTCACTGTCTTACCCTTAAGTCTTAACTCATTAACTAATTTAGAAACACTACCTAGTATCTTAACACCTAACTCCTTAACCATCTTCTCAGAACCTACCGCTACTGCTCTCCCCCTCCACTTACCTACAACACCCATACCTGGTAGATGTTCAAACTCCTCAGGTTCCTCAACTTCAATACCTTTATCCATGCAGTACTTAAGGATCGTACGTGCTAATACGTGCTCACTCCTCCTTTCGATACTACATATAGCTTTAAGTACTCGGTCGCCATCCCCACCATTGATTATTGTTATGGACTCAACCATGGGCTCACCTAAAGTTAATGTACCTGTCTTATCGAATCCTATTAGATTAGTATTCAATACCTTCTCAAACACCTTACTATCCCTTATCAGTAGGCCTAGCTTAGCCACCTTACCAACAGCTATGGCCACTACTAGAGGTATGGCTATGCCCAGGGGGCATGGGCATGTAACAGCAAGTACTGATGAAGCAAACATTACTGCTAAGCCTGGATCAACCCTCTCTATGACTAGCCAATAAATCAGTGTTGAAGTGCTTAAAGCTATAACAACCCATGTTAGGAATCCGACAATCTTATCAGCTAATTGCTGGAACTTAGGCTTCGATAGCTGGGCATGCCTAACTGACTCAATGATATGTGCTAATGAGGTATCACTACCGACGCGTGTAACTCTAACCCTTAAGTATCCTGACTTAAGAATCGTACCAGCTAGTACTGGATCCCTCCTCTTCGATGTCTTAAATACAGGTATGGGTTCGCCTGTAAATGTTGATTCATCAACGTAGCCCCAACCATCAATTACTATCCCATCAACAAGTATCCTCTCACCAGCTCTAACCTCGATAACTTCATTAACATTAACCTCATCAACACTAACCTCAACAACCTTACCACTCCTTAATACCTTAACCTTACCTCTTTGAAGCTCCATAAGCTTCCTAATAGCTTCACCAGCACGTGCTCTTAGGCGAGACTCTATGTACTTACCCATAGATACGAAGCCCAAAACACCTGCTGTTGCTTCGAAGTAGGTCTCAACACCACTTATTAGCCCAGCCATCACGGTTACGCTATATACGTATGTAGTCATTGCTGATAGAGCTATTAGTGAATCCATTACTGGTGACTTAAGGTATAGAGCCTTAAACCCCCTACTAACTATGTCGTGGTTAAGTACTAGGACAGTAGATGCTATAACTAACCCTATGATGTCATGGAAACCCCATAATGGTGGTCTTATACCTATGAGGTTAAGGCTATAGTAAATGACTAGTGATAGCCCTAGAATGAATGAAACCGGTTTAGTAACTAATCTAAATCTCCCACGCTTCCTCTCCTTCTCTTCAAGTGCTTCTAAGTACCCCTTAGATAGCTTACGTACCTCGAAACCTAACTTCCTTATCCTCTCTATGACCTCATCCTCACTTATTGCGTATGGATTGACTAGCACCTTAGCAATACCTGTTACTGGTGATACGTAACACTCGATAACACCGATTACCTTCCTCAGTTCACGTTCTATAGTTAATGCTTCCTCCTCCTCAGCATCAGTTAGTAATACGACCTCATTCTTAACTACGTCGTAGCCAGCATCACGTATTGCCTTAACTATGCCTTTGGTCAATATCTTACTTGGATCATAGACTATTACTGCTTCACCAGTCGATATATCACTCTTGAAGTCCTTAACATACTTAAGTCTAGAAAGTAACCTACCTATAGCATACACACACATGAGGGGCAATCAACACCTACTAACTTAAACCTCTCTCTTACGTCCATTGACACTCTAGAACCCTAGTGTACGTTTTTGAACGTATCTATCAAGAAGTACTAACACCTTAAAAATAGAGGTAGTGCAGCTCATGTAAGGAGTGTGCACAATCACCCCATACCTTGGGATCCATGAGTTAAGTAGTATTCAGGATTACTCTCAAACTTCTTCTTACAGTGAGCACTACAGAAGTAGTAGATCTTACCCTTATACAGGGTCTTGTAA
>CAZAMI010000040.1:0-9906 GCA_964486465.1 uncultured Desulfurococcaceae archaeon
TACCTTTAGGGGAGGGTTCAATACATAACTCTGCATCAGAGTAAATAAAGCGTAGCTCACTACCTTCATAGTATCTATCAAGGAATATAGCTAGAGCTGAGACCTCAGAATGCGGTTGATGACCTATAGCTACGTTGTAATCAGCTAATTCGTAATAAATTCTAGGTACCTTCTCAGCACCGACAATCACTAATAAGTCCTTACCCATAGACCTTATCCTATCTATGACATCATCTATGTGTAGCCCGTACATCGTTAAATGGACAACAATACCTCCCCTACGTTTCCACTCTTTAATATACTTAATGGAGTCCACACCCGATATTACCTTGAAGTCTCTACGTCCCCACTTCTCACATACCTTTCTTAACGAGTTTACAATGTTTTCATCATTAATATCAGCAAGTATGAAGCCATCCGCGCCGAAGGCTCTAGCAACTAAACCCACATGTGTTGTTATTCGTTTATCTCTTGATGGTCTATGACCTAAGCGTAGTACGTATATCACGGGTTTCCTCTTTCCTAATATACTTAATCACCTCACTCTTTAGTAATTCCAAGTTATGGCCCTTCATGGCTGAGATGGGGACTATGCTGTAGCTCCATGGATACATACTGCCAACAATATCGTCAACTAAGTTCTTTATAGAACTTGATTCCTCAATAGTAACTTTGTCTATCTTATTTAATGCAATGATTAATGGCTTACCCATATAGCCTATTCTGAATAAAGTGTTTAGTGATGCTCTAACCTTATTCCTAACAATAAAATCAGGCTCTGAGGAATCAACAACAAGTATTGCTAAGTCTGATGAACTCACCTCCTCTAATGTCGCGTAGAATGCTTCAATAACTTCAGTAGGTATATCCCTAATGAAGCCTACAGTATCAACAAATATGACCTTTAAGCCATCCAGGTATACGCCCTTAGCCTTAGGTGTTAACGTTGTAAACATTTCAGGTCCTACGGGCTTACACTCATTAGTTAATCTATTGAATAATGTTGTCTTACCGGCATTAGCGTAACCTGTTATAGCTACTTGAGGCCATCCATACCTCCTCCTAGCATCCCTTTCCTTAGACCTCCTATTCCTTAACTCCATTAACTCCCTTCTAATCCTAGCTAGTCTCCTCTTCATGTGCTTGTAGTAAGTATCTACCGCATACGCTCCAGGTCCTAGGAAGCCTGGAAGTTCACCAAGCTTAGCTCTCCTAATCCACTCCTTTATTAAGGGTAATTGATGCGTTATTCTAGCCATTTCAATCTGTAATTTAGCCTCTTTAGAACCAGCATGTAGGGCAAATATCTGCAGTATTAACTCTATCTTATCAATGACTTCAACACCTAACTCCTTCGTTAAGTTTACCTTATGTCTTGGTTTTAACTCATCATATATTATTAATAGTTTTCTAACACCGTTACAGCCGTTGAAATAATTCTTAACTTCATCAAGTAAGGGCCTAGTTAAGTAATACTTTGTACTAGGTCTAAACCATCTACTAACCTTTATTACCTTGAGTGAGTGAGGATATAGACATCTAGCTAACGATACAGCCTCCTCTAATACACTACCCTTAGTTACCAGTACTACGTCTCCATACATGCTAATGCTTCTTTCCCTCCTTCTTCCTAATAGTCACTATGTCTCCTAACGTTAATTCCTTAATATTACTTGCCTGCCTTGGCTGATATGTTTGTGGTACCTCCTCAACTATAGGTTCAAGAAGCTTAATACCGAGAACCCTCTCCAGTCTCTCAGCTAAATCTATAGATGGAACTAACCTACCAGACTCTACCCTCTTAATAACATTCTCACTCTCCTTAACAGCTTCAGCAAGCATCCTTTGGGTCCACCCAAGTTTCTCCCTAGCCTTTCTCACTCTCTCAGCGTAATCAGGGACAACCTCATACTCCTCTAGTAGTCTTCTCCTCCTCTTTCCATACTCCCTAGTATAAGTCTTAGTATGTACTTGAGTCTTAGGACGTTTAGTAGCTTCCTGAGTGATTGCTCTTACCTCCGTAGTTACTATTCTTCTAGAGACCTTAGTATAGCATTCAGAGCATAACGTTAATCTAGCACCTTCAATGTAGACTATCTTAGCTCTCCTCCTCTCAATAGGTCTCCCACACATCTCACAATACACAATCCCTGATGACAACACCAATACCTATGAACTTATAGAGGTTCAGACTATATAGGCTTTCCTAAGGTATAGTACTCAGGTGTGGAGGTGAATATGCATGTCTGGGATAGACCTTAGTGATAAGCGTAAAGACGGTTTAACAGACTACATCAGATACCTTGAGATGAGAATTCAAGAATTAGAGGCTGAGATATCCTACTTAAGGAAGGAAATAGATTACTATAAACAGGAAATAGATAAGCTCCTCTCACCACCACTCATTGAAGGTGTTGTTTTAGAAGTATTAGAAGATGGTAGAGCCATAGTTAAGAGCTCTACGGGCCCTAATCTAATAGTTAATATAAGCGCTAAGGTTGATGTAAATAAGTTAAGGCCAGGAGTTCATGTAGCTCTGAATCAAAGGGGTTCAACCATAGTTGAGGTACTTCCTGCTAGGGAGGATCCATATGTTAGGGCTATGGAAGTTATTGAAAGACCTAGTGTTAGGTATAGTGATATAGGTGGTCTTGAGGAGCAGATTAAGGAGTTAAGAGAGGTTGTTGAACTACCGTTGAAGCATCCTGAAATATTTAAGGAACTAGGTATTGAGCCACCTAAGGGTATCCTACTCTACGGCCCTCCCGGTTGTGGTAAGACCTTACTAGCTAAAGCTGTTGCCGGGGAGTCTAATGCTACATTCATTAGCTTAGTTGCTTCAGAGCTAGCTCAGAAATTCGTAGGTGAGGGTGCTAGGATAGTTAGGGAGCTCTTTAGACTAGCACGGAGGAAGGCGCCAGCAATAATATTTATTGATGAAATTGATGCAATAGCTGCTAAGAGACTTGACATAGGAACTAGTGGTGAGAGGGAGATTCATAGAACATTAACACAATTATTAGCTGAGCTAGATGGATTTAACTCGCTAGATAGAGTCAAGGTTATTGCCGCAACTAACAGGATTGACGTTATAGACCCAGCACTCTTAAGGCCTGGTAGATTCGATAGAATAATTGAGGTGCCATTACCAGACCTCAAGGGTAGGATTGAGATATTCAAGATCCACACAAGAAAGATGAGGATTAAGGATATAGATTATGAGAAGTTAGCTAAAATAACTGAAGGAGCTTCTGGTGCCGATATTAAAGTAATATGTACTGAAGCTGGATACTTCGCTATAAGAGCTGGTAGAAGCTACGTAACCATGGAGGACTTCATGAAAGCTATAGATAAGGTATTGAGGAAGCGTATTGGGAGACCATACGCTACTGGAAGTAGAGGTAGGGACTTAGTGGTATAACTATGAGGACTGAATACTTACGTAAAGCTAGTAGGGAGGAAGTAACATATCTTAGATCGATATTGAACCATCAATTAGGTGTTGATGTGGCTGATAAGGTGATACCTAGCGATATACTAGTTAAGGTTTCACCGAGGACGGGAAGGATAAGGGAGGTATTTTTACCTAATGGGTTAAAGATCGCCTCAATAAGAGCTTCATCGTACACTTTTAACTTAACGATTCATGCAGCTAGGATTATTAAGGATTTAGTTAAGCCTATTAGATTAAGGTTAGTGGTTGTTAATGAGATTGCCGAGGATATTATTAAGTTCTCAACAAATGTCTTCTCTAAGCATGTCCTAGATGTTGATGAAGAGTTAAGGAGTGGTGATGAAGTGTTAATAGTTGATGAAGACGATAACTTACTCTGTGTAGGTAGAATGCTTTTAAGCCCTTACGAAGTAATGTTCTTCACTAGAGGTATTGCAGCAAGGGTTAGGGGGTGCGTTAGCCATGGCTAATGTGGAGATAGTCATTTATGATGAGTATAGGCACTTATTCAAAGATAAGCGTAATTGGACATTAATAACAGGGTTTCCAGGCTTTGGGTACGTTGGAACGATAGCAACTAAGTATATGGTTGAGAAACTTAAGGCTATAAAAGTTGGTGATATAATTACCAAGTACATGCCTGACTTTATTGCTCTAGAAGATTACGGGTTAATGACGCCCTACGAAATATTTGCTCATGAAGCTAAATCATTAATAATCGTAGTGAATAATGCATTACCGCAACCACCCGAGAGGGTCTTATTCGCTAAGAAGCTTGTTGAATGGTTCATAAAGATTGGAGGGAGAAGAGCTATTTTAGCTGGAGGACTTAATTCGAGATTTAAAGAAGGTAATGAAGAGTTTAGATGGCTTTGTTGTGGTGAATGTGAATGGAGCTTTAAGGAGCCTAAGCTCAGTAAAGGTCTATACATAATAGGTCCTTTAGCAGTACTCTTCACAATACTAAAACTAAGAAATGTTCCAACGTTAGTTCTACTACCATACACTCAGCCCAGTAAGTATGACCCAAGAGCTGCAGCTGTCTTTGTTAGTAAGGTTAGTAAGGTATTAGGTCTAAACATAAGTATTGATGATCTATTAAAGTACTCTAAGATGATTGAAGAGACTGAAGAAGCCATTAGAGAGGCCATGCGTGCTACTGAGGAGAGAGGTCCGAAACCTTACATGTGAGCTATGCTCCCTTACACCTAACTTTAATAATCCTTAGAGATTTAACCTCTATATTCCTCATAACACTCTTAATGAATCTTTCAGTACCCCAGGGTAGTTCATCACACGTAGCTATGACCACTTCAGCCTCACTTAATCTACTCATCAGGTTTATTAGTTCATCCCTTAATTTCTTAAGTAATGAATCATCAACATGTATTGGTGCCTCAAATTGTGAGTATGGGTATGTCTGATCGATATCTAACGGTACTAGATTGAAGAACGGTAAATATACGAATACCTTATATCGATCTATATCCTTAAGACTAATACCCAACTTACTCAATGCTTCCTTAACGCTTATGGATTCCCTGAATGGTTTATCTATAGGTGATCCAGGTATTAATACTACTTTGTTAACACCACGAGTGTTACTTATGTACCTGTCCAGTACTCTATAATGTCTTATAATTTCGGGTCTATGTATTGATGTTGAATCGTATAGGAATATGCCGTGAACATCACCTTTAACTCTGGGATCTAATTTCTCGATCCATTCTATATATTTAATTAGGTAGTATAGAGCCTCCCTTAAAGCTGGGTGTGTTCTAGCCCTCTCTTCAAGTAATTCCCAGAGTCTTCCTTCCCTTATGGCTATCTTAGTTCGTTTAATCTCCTTATTAATTACGTGTAAGTTATGTACAGCTAGTAACTTAGTCCTCTCACTAGTACTCATTTCTAATAGATCCCTTGGTGTATACTTACTACATACTTCACACTCGCATGGAAAGTAGTCCATATCTTCAAGTCTATAAGTACCGTGTTCAGTCATGTACCTATTCTCCCTAGCGTAGAGTATATATGATGCTGAGTCAAATGAGTCGATACCTAGCGCTATCATGAACGGTATTACTAATGGGTGACCACCACCGAATAAGTGTACAGGCTTATCTGGTGGTAAGATAATCTTTGCAGTTGCTACCATATCTATTATCTTCCAGAACTCGTACTTCTCAAGTACTAAAACTGGACTACCTATAGCATACATGGAATAGCCAGGTATTTTTAATGCTTCTAACGCTGACCTTCTAACTAAATCTATGTGAATACCTCCCTGTATTGGTAGAACCCATACTGTTTTACTATTAGCTATTACATCTAATACTAGTCTAGCTCTTTCTAAGGTCTCCTCAACACTCCTTAGAGCTTCACTGTATGGTGCATCATCCCTTGTAGGTACATCAGCTATTACCGCAATATCTGATCCTAACCTCTCCTGATATTCAACAATTTCTATAGGATCTATCTTAACCTTCTCAGCACCGTATAGTAGTAGCTGGTAAGCACCTGAATCAGTCATTACCACGCCATCGAAATTTAGTAGTTTATGTACGCCGATTTCTAAAGCTCTTGAACCCAGGTTCTTCTTTATTATGTATGCATTAGTTATTACCTGGTCAAAACCTATCTCCCTTATCTTAGCTATAGGGACATCCCTTTCTTGCCTTAAGATGTTTATGACAGGGAAAAATGCTGGTGTTTCTATGGTTTTAGTCTTTGTTATTAACTTACCTATCCTACCAGCTAACTCCTTATCCTTTACCTCAAACACCATATCTACTTAACCTAGACATTATTTACTACTCTTCTTCCTCTCCATATACTCCTGCCATAAACTATAGAGCTTATTAGCTAGACCCCCAGCTCCTTCAACACCGTTCTCAGTTATTTTGTACCTATCGTATACATAAACTGTCTTAGCTTCCTTTATGACCCTAACACTACCAGGAGGTAAACTTAACTTCTGTTGTATGTATTGAGCGAACTCCTCAGGGTTGAAGAGAGGCTTTTCAACACTTATTATTTCGGATATCCTAGATCCATGAATAAATACTTTATAGTATGTCTTACCATCGCTTCCTCTAGCATCCTCAAGAAGTAGATGTAGCGTTAGTCTATCGCCAAGATCTATACCTACGAGCTTACCCTCATACGTATAACCATTAACAAGCTTTACAAGAACTGTTGTGTCGATTAAGTTAGCCAACTCAGTTATTAAATTCCTAATTGCTCTTTGCACGCTCATTACTCATACCTAAAAATTCTTGTAGTAAGAAGTTTTAAGTATTTTTAAGCGATGGTCCTCTCTATTCCTTACTGATCTTCATATAAACCTTATCCATATAATTAAAAGCGTTAAGTAACTCATCACTCTCAGATTCTAATACGACTAAATAGCCCCAAAGCGATATTAATAGCTTATAGATATCCTTCCTCATACCATTAATGACTTTTCTTTCCTTCTTTTTACTCATGACATACCCCCAAGCAACGAAGTCTTCACCTTCACGATAATCAGGTCTACTCTTACTAATTACAACCTTTACTTTATCACCTTCATCAAACACTAATAACTTCCTCACTAAGTCCATCTTTATCTTAACATCACCGCAATCTATCTGTATAATGACGACAGTAGGTATAGATGACTTCTCAATACTTTTTACAAGCCCCTCTACCTCAATGTATCCCTCACTTAGCTTCATGCTATTAAAACCCTAGTAGTAAAGAGTGTAGAACGCTTTAAAAACTTAGTTATATCCTTTGGGATCTAAATGAAGGAGTATTGCCTCTCAATACGTAGTAACTCTGAAGCTGATGTAGTTATAGATGTAGATCAAGTTCTAAGGGGTTTCAATAGGCTCTGTAGAGACTCAGTGTTGGAGTTCATTAAGGGTACATATAGGGGAAGAATAGGTGTTCTAGTAAGGGTTTTAACGAATAGGGAGGAGTGTGTCAACCTAGTAAAAACCTTAATAGTTACCTTATCAGATGCTGATGTAGTATTTAAGAACGTATCCTGCAAAAACCCTTTCGATTCCATGGGATAATAGGCAGTAATAAGAATAATAATGTTACCTATAGATTAAAATTAGATAATATTACTTATGATGAATCAGGTGTATTGATAGGTTATGATGTAAGATCCGCGCAGAGTATTTCCATACCTTTGAGGGAGCTAGAGAAGCATGTGTTGATAGTTGGTGCTACGGGTTCAGGTAAGACCACAACAGCTGCCTCACTAGCCTTAAAGATAGCTTTTAAGGGCTATAGAGTCATCATTCTTGACTGGTACGGTGAGTATGGTGCACTATTACGTAGATACGCTGTCACTCTAAGACCTGGTAATATAACCATATCGTTACCTAATGACATTGATAACTTAGTTTCAATACTCGAGGAAGTACTTCAATTAACCCCACCTCAAACATACATACTTCAGAGAATCTTGGAGGAGTCTGTTAACGTAACAAGCTTGAAGGAGTTATTAGCTTTAGTTGAGTCATCTGAAACTGAGGCTAGATGGGTAGTTGAGTCTAAGTATGCATTACTACGTAAATTACGTCCTCTAGCATCAGCATCGTTTATAAACATAGGTAGTTCAAACACCATAAATCAGTTGATTAAGAAAGGTAAGATCATTGTAGTAGATCTATCAAGCTTAAGGAGTACCATAATTAAGAGGTTAAGTGTAATAGCCTTACTTAAGGTTGTTGAGTATGGTAGATCCTTAATATCTAATGACGATCGCGTATACGTAATAGTTGAAGAGGTACATAACGTTTTAGGTGTTGGTGCATCTCTACTTGAGAGAATGATATCTGAGGTTAGAAAGCTGGGTGTAAGTCTTATATTAATTACTCAATCACCATCAGTACTGGGGTATAGAATAGTAACTAATGCTAATGTTAGAATAGTTCATTCACTAAAGTTTAAAGATGACATAATGCTTATTTGTAAAAGTCTAGGTGGTAATGATGAGTGCTATAATATACTGCCTAGATTAAGAACAGGTGAAGCTTTAATCGATTACTCATCATTACCCACGCCATTGAGAGTTAGGATAATACCTCCTAAGGATATACTCCAATAGACTACCTATGTCGTTGCTTGAAAGCCAGTCTACACCTATTCTGCAGGGCTTAACACCTTTAAGTACGTCCATAATTTCTTCAATCACTTCATCAACCTCCTTACCAGATGTATCAATCTCACATACCTTATCTCTAGGGTGTTCATTAAGAGCATTTTGAGTACAGATACCTAAGACTTCTGCTTCAACATTCTCTCTAACCTTTTCCTTACTCCATCCTTTACTTTCAAGTCTCTTTAAAAGATCCCTTGGATTTAATCTTAAAATAAATATCTTCTCAACAAGGTCATCATCCACTATCTCTCCATAGTGACTATCGATAATCACATACCCTTCATAATCCTTAATAATTCTTGAAATTTCCCTCCTCAAAATATCCTCATCTATTACGTAGGTAGATCTCTCAGTATCGAAGTATTGATAGAGCTTATTCTCAATAGCGAAGTCACTCAGATTTATATACTTAGCATTTAAAATTGAAGCTAATCTTAAGGATATCCTAGTCTTTCCCACACCAGGTGTTCCGCTAATTACTATAGCTTTACCCATACATGTAAAATGCCTATTTAAGATATTAAAAAGTTTAAAAATGTATAATGCGTACTAAACTCTTACTCTTCCTCCTTCCTCTCTTTCTTCTCCTTCTCCTCTTCTTTAACTTTTGAAGCAGCTATTATGTCATCAATTCTCAATATTAGTGTAGCAGCTTCGGTACCAGCTTTTAACGCATTAATCTTAACTATTAATGGCTCCATAACTCCTAGTTTCTCCATATCCTCCACTTCACCTGTGAATAGGTTTATACCATACTTATAGCCTTCAGGCTCACTATGAGCCTTCTTTAACTTTGATAGCATCTCGATGGGGTCTAGACCTGCATTCTCTATGAGTGCTGATACAAGCCCTTCTAATGCGTCAGCGAATTTCTCAATAGCTAATTGCTCCTTACCACCAACTTGGAGGGCATATTCTCTTAAATGCTTTGCTAATTCTATCTCGAAGGCACCACCACCATAAACTATCTTGGGTACCCTAATGACGTCAGCAACAACACTTAAGGCATCCCTAAATACCCTCTCAGCTTCGTCAACTACTCTCTCGAGACCACCCCTGATTAGTATACTTACCGCCTTAGGGTCTTTAGTGCCCTCAATGAATACCATCTTATCCTCGCCAACCTTCCTCTCCTCCACAAGTTTCGCATACCCTAAGTCTTTCTCGGTTAAGTCATCGATGTTGGATATTATTCTTCCTCCTGTTGCTCTTTCTAGTTTTTCCATGTCTGATCTCTTTACTCTTCTTACTGCTAGTATTCCCTTCTTTGCTAGGAAGTGTTGTGCAACATCAT
>CAZAMI010000041.1:0-9727 GCA_964486465.1 uncultured Desulfurococcaceae archaeon
TCAAGGTAATGAGGTGTATAAAACTTTTATAAGCTTTACAATCTAGAGTACTGGAAAGGTGAGGGTAAATGAGTCGACCCAAGAAGGAACACTTAAACCTGGTTGTGATAGGTCACGTAGATCATGGTAAGAGTACCCTAGTAGGTCACATGTTACTAAAGCTAGGAGCTATTGATGAGAAGACGGCTAAGGAGGTTGAGGAAGCAGCTAAGAAGGCTGGTAAGGAGTCTGAGAAGTATGCATGGTTCTTAGATAAGCTTAAGGAAGAACGAGAAAGAGGCTTAACAATAGCCTTAACCTTCATGAAGTTCGAAACACCTAAGTACTACTGGACAATAATTGACGCTCCAGGTCATAGAGACTTCATAAAGAACATGATTACGGGTGCGAGCCAAGCTGATGTAGCATTACTTGTAGTTTCAGCAAAGCCCGGTGAATTTGAAGCTGGTATGAGTCCTGAAGGACAAACAAGAGAGCACATAATGCTCGCCTACACCATGGGTATAAATCAGATGGTTGTAGCCATAACTAAGATGGACATAACTGAACCACCATGGAGTAAGGAGAGGTACGAACAAATTGTTAAGGATCTTAAGAAGTTCATGGGTAGATTAGGATATAAAGTAGATAGGATACCCTTCGTCCCGGTATCCGGATGGACTGGAGACAACATAATTGAGTCATCACCTAACATGCCTTGGTATAAAGGACCTACATTAGTACAGGCTATGGATTCTGTCCAGCCACCACCAAAGCCCGTTGATAAACCACTAAGAATACCCATACAGGAGGTATATAGTATATCAGGTGTTGGTACAGTACCAGTTGGTAGAGTTGAGACTGGCGTATTGAGAGTTGGTGATAAGGTAGTATTCATGCCTCCAGGTGTTGTTGGTGAGGTAAGATCTATAGAGATGCATCATGAGAGACTTCAGGAGGCATTACCAGGTGACAATATAGGATTCAATGTTAGAGGAATATCTAAGACACAGATAAGGAGAGGTGATGTGGCTGGACACCTAACTAATCCACCAACAGTTGTTGAGGAATTCACAGCTAGGGTATACGTAGTATGGCATCCGACAGCAATACATGTAGGCTATACACCAGTAATTCATGCACATACAGCATCTATAGCTTCAAGAATAGTTGAGATAATTGGTAGGGTAGACCCAAGAACGGGTAAGATAGTTGAGAAGAATCCACAGTTCATTAAGACTGGTCAATCAGCAATAATTAGGTTTAAACCCATTAAACCCATGGTGATAGAGAAGTTCAAGGACTTCCCAGCACTAGGTAGGTTCGCTATGAGAGACATGGGTAAGACGGTAGGTATAGGCGTAGTAATCGATATTAAACCAATGAAGGTAGAAATCAGAAGTAAGTAAGACATCGATATTAAGGCTGTAACCTAGCTCAAACTACGGTGTATAGGTAATGAGCAGTAGAGTAAGGATAAGGCTATGGAGTACTAACGTGGAGCATCTGAATGAAGTAGTTAATCAACTAGTTGAGATAGCTAAGAAAGCTGGTGTAGAAGTTAGAGGACCCGTACCATTACCAACAAAGAGACTAGTAGTTCCGGTATTGGTACCACCACATGGTGAGGGAACTAAGGTCTACGAGAAATGGGAGTTGAGAATACATAAGAGACTAATAGACATAGCAGCTGATGAGAGGGTTATGAAGCAAATAATGAGAGTTAAAGTACCTGACGATGTATACATAGAGCTAGAACTATTAAGGTAGTGAGGATAAATTATTTTAGAGATTTATTAATAATACTGAAATTACGAGGTAATTTATTTCAGTTCTGAGTGTATTAATTCATTGGTGCCGGGGTGCCCGAGCGGTCTAAGGGGCCGGCCTTGAGAGCCGGTGGGGCTCGTGCCCCGCGCGGGTTCAAATCCCGCCCCCGGCGCCACAAAAATTACATTGTAACTCAATATCCAAGCACATCATACCTTACGTTAAGTGCTCATTATTCATCGTTATTAACGTTAAGTGAATAGGTTTTAAATATTATCAACATTATCATTAAAACAACGGCAATCTCGATCTGACCTTGATAACCCGCTTTAAGAAATAAGTATTTAAGCATATTGAATACATCAAATACAATGTAGAGAAAAGCAGTGCATTTTTACTCAACAATAATTTCCTTCTTACCTTCCCATAAACCGTGTAAATTGCAGTACGATAAAGCGTAAAGAACTCCGCTTTTCTTAAGCTTAATCCTAATCTCAACCTTAGGCTCGGAATATACTGGTGTAAGCTCTATGCTTGCTAATAGTATTGGATTAAACCTTCTACCCTCCTCGTAGAAGTACAGCTCTATCTTCCTAATGTAATGTTCTATAGTACTTGGATGAGGACCTACCGAAACTATAACACTAAACTCTTCACCACTTCTTACTCTATCTGGTGCTTCAATTCTAGGTGTATGTGATTCTATCTTACTTATGACTTCGTTTTTCGCTGTCTCAGGACTATAGATTAAGTCCTTAAGGAGCTTCACGTTTAAACACCTCATTTAGGTCTTGAAGCCCTTTCTAAAAATTTCCTTACCTGCTCTATATCCTCTCTAGGTACGATATCTTCGTAACAGAACCACCAGTCAAAGCACTTAAACTTCTTAGGTCTTTCCTGAGCTTCAAACACAGTAGATGCTGGAGGTACTATTACGGCCTCACCTATTAATTCATTGTTAGGCCAATTAGCGGGTATAGCCCTTCCAAGTCTATCGCTTAGCTGTAAAGCCTTAACAATCCTTAATATCTCATCTATTAACCTACCAACATTTAATGGGTAATAAAGTATTGCCCTTATTACACCTCTATCATCAACAATAAATACAGCCCTAACAGTATGTGTTGCTGATTCAGCATGAAGCATTCCTAACTTCCTTGCTCCATACCCTTGAGGATCAGCTATTATCGGAAAAGGTATGTCAATACCGAACTTCTCCTTTATCCATTCAATCCACTTAATATGACTAAACGTACTATCAACACTTAACCCAATAAGCTCCGTATTTAACTTCTTAAAATCATCATACCTTTTAGCAAAAGCCACAAACTCACTAGTACATACAGGTGTAAAATCTGCTGGATGACTAAAGAGTACAAACCACTTACCCTCATAATCACTAGGTAACTTTTTCTTACCATGTGTTGTTAGAACTTCCATCTCAGGAAATTTCTCTCCTATTAGAGGTATTTGTGCAGGCATAACCTTATTACCTCAAATTATCATATAGAAAAGTTATTTTTATACTTTTCTATATTTAGATTCTTACAAAGAATTTTTCTGAAATTTTAACTATATTTATGAATTTTCCTAACCTAGATGTACACTATTTAGTTATGTTGATTTAATGATATTAATTCATACTTACCTAGAGCCCCTTAACTCTTTAAGGTATACCTTTACATCCTTACCATTAATACTTAATAGTGCATAATACCCTCTAAAGAGGGGGCCTGGATTAATAATTAATGTGTTGTTTAGTCTATCTATACCTCTAGCTTCATGAATGTGGCCAGAAAT
Organism: uncultured Desulfurococcaceae archaeon; assembly: GCA_964486465.1. Taxonomy (GTDB): domain Archaea; phylum Thermoproteota; class Thermoprotei_A; order Sulfolobales; family NBVN01; genus CAZAMI01. The sequence continues at coordinate 3,550 of CAZAMI010000041.1, forward strand.
CACTACTACGGGTTTAAATTCTTCAATGAATCTCCTAATACTCTTCGATCCTACATGTAGACCTGTAAATGTTAAGTCAACCTTTGTTCCGTAGGGTGGTGTATGCGTTAATAGGATTAAGGTCTTAAATTCTATATCCTCTATATTATTTAACTCCTCAATTATGTTAGTAATTAATTTCTCAAAGTCCTCATCACTTAACTCAAATGGCGTATTGAAGGGCGAGTAAAGACCCCCACTTAAACCTGCAATCACTAAACTATTTAATTCAGTAATGCTCCCATGTAAGCAAGTGATGTTAGGGTAATTCTTACAAATGTAGTTTATCAAGTTAGGGCTATCCATATTACCAATTACCACTATAACCTTCTTACCCCTTGAGGCTACAATACTTAACATATTGAGTACATTTACAAAGCTACCACTATAACTTGATAAGTCACCGGCTACAAGTAATGCATCTGAATTTTGTAGTTCATTCTCGATTAAAGATTGGAGATTCCTTACATTACCATGTATGTCACTAATCACTAAGTATCTAATAGTAACCACCAATTAGATCTTCAAAGAGAGTGTTAAGTTTTTAATTAAAGTTCCCTATAGTAATTTATTGTATATTTAAGACCTGCTAACAGGTCAACCGTAGGTTTCCACTTAAGCACTTTCTTAGCCCTCCCTATATCAGCTCTAGACCTTCTAATATCGCCTCTCCTTGGAGGTCCTCTCCTAGGTTTTATACATTTACCTATTAATTTACATATTATGCTGTAAAGCTCATTTATTGATACCTCATGACCTGTGCCTATATTTAATGCACCAATATAATCACTATTAAGAGCTTTTACATTAGCTCTAGCAACGTCATAAACGTAAATGAAGTCTCTTGTTTGATTACCATCACCATAAATAGTTGGTGGCTTGTTCCTGAGCAATGACTCTATGAATTTATATATGACGCTGCCATATTGACCTGGTCTCATTCTTGGTCCATAGACATTAAAGTACCTTAATGCTATGAACCTTATTCCATAATCTTCATAGTATCTCCATAGGATATTCTCACCCATAAGCTTGGTTAAGCCATAAAGATTTCTAGGTCTTAATGGATGGTCTTCATCTATAGGTAAGTATTGAGGCTCACCATATATTGCTACGCTTGAGGCGTAAACTATTCTTTCTATGTCGAACTTACGCATGAACTCTAATACATTTACTATACCAATAACGTTAACTTCTAATGCCCTCCTGGGATTGGCATAAACTTCATCTACATTTACTATGGAAGCTAAATGCACCACACTAATTACATTATTGTTTACCAATCTTAACTTATCTATAAACTCATTATAATTAGTGATATCTACCTTGATAAACTTAACATTATCTAACTTTAGCAGATGTTTTATGTTGTTTAAGCTACCAGAGTAGAGATTATCGATAATAACTACATCATAGTTCTTACATAGTAATTCAGAAGTAGCGCTGCCAATGAATCCTGCACCTCCAGTAACAATTACGGTACCTACACTCATGTAATCACCGTGTTAATTAGCTTAATACGTAACTGTAGCACTCCTAAACACAAAATTAGGTTGAAAGTAAGAATTTTTTGGAGTAATGCATGCGTAAATTCATAGTCGTCGCTATTATTGCGTTATTATTGCTAATTACGTCATTACTCTTAACTAAGGGGGTGCCTATTCAGGTGAGTAGGACGTCATTAACTACGTTGAAAACAATCAATACAACTAAGACACAACTAACTAACTTAACTACGGTAAGCAGTAAGGCAGAAATAACGCAATCCAAAATAACTATTACTAAAACATCTACGAAGAGTACATCAAGAGGTTACACTGTAACGAAATCATTCATAACCACTACAACTCCGTCCATAACATCATTAAATACGACAATAAAAAGTGTAGGCGAAAGAAAAGTTGAGGCTATTAAGATTAAGCTTAAGAATATGGTAGCTACGTGTAAAGAGATTAAGAAACTAGAAGCTCCTAGCATTACCTTAAGTAGTGTCTTCAGCATTAACATAAATAATTACTTAAGGAGAGGCTACGCATTCATATACTTAAGTAGTGGGGAGCTAGTCATAGGGGTTAGAGGGCTATTACACTCCATAGGGATATATGAGGAGGGTAGTGAATACCCTAGTTACATGATTTTACCACTTCAAGGAAAGAGTGAAGGTATTATTCAAGCTGACTATACCTATGTTAATGAAACATTAACCTTAGTGAAAGTTAATGTTAGTAAGGTTATTAATGTAGTTAAGGAGGGCGAATACAAGTTAATAGTATGGAGTGGCTATAGATGGAGTCCTAAGGAAGTACTTTTAGCTGACTTTAAGGTTGGGAATACAAATATATCAATTAGTAACGTTGAACTTGTAGAGAAGCCTGTGAATCTCGTATGTGAGGGTGGGGAATACGGCGTCGAGGTGAGTAGTTACTTAACAAGCTTAGTATGTTATCATAGAACCAATATATTAGATGCTATTAAGGATAAGATCTTTAATAATGGAAGCTTCATAGGAGTAGCAGATAAGGTTTGGAAGGTTTTAGAGTGGGTCGGTAATAACATAAAGTATGATTATGATAAAGAGGCTAAAGGCATATTCTATATAAACAATCCATTAACAACGATAAATAGGGGTAAAGGTGTATGTATTGATTACTCGGTATTAATATCGGCAGCTCTTCAATCAATTAATGTGAGTCCAACATATATACTAAGTATTAAGTCATTAAATCATGCCGTTGCTGCTGTATACCTTAATAACTCCTTATTCATACTCGACCAGCACTTACCTCCGATGGAGCTACAAGACTACATAGAATACATCCTTGAGAATACCACTGTTTACGCTGATGTAATCCAAATTAGAGGAGGAATGTCACCAGTTGTTGAGATATTCTCGAACATTAATCTTAATAATTTATTAGGTAAGGACTCATACCCTCAAGATTCAATACCTTACATTGATTGTAAAGTATCCCTTAAATTAGGTAAGTACCTAAATTCTGTTGCTGAACCTAGACTACTAAGCCTAATAAATACAAATCTCTTAGTAGGGAAGTTAACATTATTAGTACCGCCTCTTTCAGGCTTAAAGATAAGTAAGGTAGTACCTGTGACATATTTCTATAACCCCATCTTTGAGGACCAGTGGATCAACTTCTACGTAATCAAGGCCTTAAGCATCATTAAGAAATACTTCAATGAGTATGTAACCAATAAATCATACATCTGGGTTCACATAAATAACTACTCCTTAAGTGTTGCAGTAACTAATTATGAAATACCTAATGTTACTATTAAGACATATAATGAGTTAATAAACTTAAGTATAGATTATGAGTATAGTAAAATAAATAAGTTAAACATCTTGATTTATAGAAAAGGCGAGGAGAACCCGATCTTAGGTATTGCTCCTAGAGGTTACTCATATGAGGGTATAAAGACTATTCATGCTAATAAATGGGTCGTTAGTAATGATACAGCGGTAATAGAGTTTAAGAAGGAATCCCTACTAGAAAATTTAAGTAAAGGTACTTATACATTAGCTATATGGGTAAATGGCAGAGTTGTCTATGGGCTAATCCTAGAGGTAGACAACTGATAATTAAGTCTTTAAGTAAAGGGAAATTAGGGTCTAATAAATGGTAAGTAAGGGGTAGACATGAAAGTTAAGGTGGTTTACTTAGGACTAATTGCTGATGTTACTGGAAGAAAGGAGGAGAGAGTAAAACTTGATTCAGAAATAAAGTTCTCAGAATTTCTCAGTATGCTATTCATAAAGTACCCTAAGCTTAAGGAACTAAGTGAGAAGTTGGAACTCATATTCTTAGTTAATGGGATAAAATATCGCGATGATGAGAGGCTACATGATGGGGATGAAGTAGCCATCATGACCGTTCCATCAGGTGGGTGAGGGTAGTGGTTGATGCGAGAATCATTGATAAAGAAGTAGATATTAATGAAGTAGTTAAAGAAATGATTAAGAATTCAGGTAGTGAGGGTTCATTAGTAATGTTCTTAGGGTACGTTAAAGAATTTGTAGATGGTCATAGAGTTAGTAAACTTATATATGAGGCGTACGAACCATACTCTACTCAAATACTTAAGAGGGTAGTAGATGAAGTTATAGATGATGACATAACTGATGTAAGGGTATACCATAGAGTAGGTACTTTAAGACCTCATGAGCCAGTCATATACATATTTGTAATTGCTAAGAATAGATCTAAGGCTTTTGAGAAGTGTAGAGAATTACTTGAGAGGATTAAACATGAAGTCCCCATATTTAAGCTAGAGGTAAGGGATGATGGTGAGTACTGGATTGTTGGTGATGGCTTAAGAGTCAAGAGGGATAGCTTAACTTAAGCTATAATTTCTGATTAATTATTAGCTACTCTAAGTAGCCCTAGCTCTATTCTAAACATGCATGCTCTACATATATCATGTGATGAGGGCTCACCACAAATCTTGCATGTATTTAACTCAATAACTTCTCTACCACTCTTCTTAAGTAGATCAAGTGATGTTAGAAGCGATTGTAGTAAACCATACTTTGTGCCAGGCATTCTTTCCTCTAATTCATTTAAGTACTTCCTTATAGCCCATCTAATATTTGTTGGTGCGTAGGGGCATTCAACAAAATGTTTTGGATATATATTATTCAGTATTGCATACAATGTGGTTTCTTTCTCGAGGACCTCGAAGAAGGGTTTAACCTTCCGAACGAACTTTGGATGCCTAGCACTACCTGTGGTTGGCGATAATCTAGCTATTTTATCCCAACTATTCTTTATTATGTTCATTAAGTACGTCTGTATTATGTCATCAAGATTATGGGCGGTCGCTAAAACAGTAGCGCCCATCTCCCTAGCCACTTTATTTAGAAGGTACCTCCTAAAGACACCGCAATAACTGCAGGGCAGGTAAGGTAATCCTCTCTTCTTACCTATCCTTATAATTTCATCTAAGGTTGCACCAAATTCCTCTTTAAAGCTGATAATCCTGTAGTCGACATCTTTATACTCACTAATGAAGTTCATGAAATCCTTAATCGTATACTCCCTATAACCCCTTATACCTTCATCTATTAGTAACGCTGAAATCCTCCATGTAGGTACCTTTCTAGCTAATTTTATGAGGTAGTGAAGTAGGGATAAAGAGTCCTTACCACCTGAAACAGCTACTACTATGTGCTCCTTCTTACTAAACATACCATACCTTCTTATGGTTCTCCTAACCTTCCTATCGAAGTACTCAATGAAGTGCTTAGCACAATATGCCTTACCGTTAGCTCTAGATATGTATACTGCAGGCTTACCGCAGTAACTACACTTAACCACCTGAGACCACCGGGTAAAGTATTAACTCATCACCATCACTAACATAGTCCTCCTCAGTTATCACATTACCTGACTTAACAATCACGTACTCCTCACTAGATAATCTAAGCTTCTTAAGAATATCTTTAACCTTAACCTCACTACCCTCACACTCAACACGGAACTCCCTACCATCAATAATTCTTACTCTCACGATCACTTCAGTCCCTACTACCTTTAAGCTAACGAAGTTTAGAATGTTCATTAACTTTAATCCTAGCTCAATGATTTAATTACCCTATATGATAAGATATTTTAGGGCTTGGCAATGAATGCAACAAAAGAAATTAGAGCTGCTCAAGCAGCTTTATGGGGTTTCTATCCATTAAGGAAGGAGCAGTTAATTAATGAGTTAAGAAGGTGTTTTGAAGATAGTACTTGGGGTCCTGGTAGCATACCAAGGGGGTTTATTGGGGGGTCTAGGGTTATAGGTGGGATTGCGCCTCATGCAGGATATAGTTACTCAGGACCTTGTGCAGCACACTTATATAAAGTAATTGGGGAGAATGTAAGAGATGTTAACACAGTGATTATTCTAGGTACTAACCATACGGGTTTAGGAGGAGCTATAACAACGACTAAGAGGTATGTTTGGTCGACACCACTAGGTGAGGTAGATATTGATGACGAATTCATCAATGAACTGCTTAGAATTAACATAGTTAGTGATGAGCCGCTAGCGCATTTAGAGGAACACTCAGTTGAGGTCCAACTACCATTCCTTCAATTCGTTCTTAAGAATAAGTTTAAGTTAGTACCAATAGTTG
>CAZAMI010000042.1:0-9612 GCA_964486465.1 uncultured Desulfurococcaceae archaeon
ATCACAAATCAGAAGTTCCAGCGTTCATCACTAGGTTACAGTGGGTTAGCTCCTTAATAAGGATGAACAATTACAGGATTATAGAAGGCGTAATCAGGGCGCGGAAACTTTCATCACTAATCGGCCGAGGACCCACTCATCATTACCTAAGCTATTGTAGGGTAGCTGATCCATTGTGAGGTTAGTTTGGGGGCTTTAAAGTTAATGAAGAAATAATTAAAGTATCAGAGACTGCCATCAACATCACCAGTCAGGTGGGAGTCGTACTCATCACTGCATCCCGTAGAGGTTCATAGTTAATAAATGTAACTCAAGATAAGCATTATTTACGTTATTGAGTACTCTCTACTCGTGGTACATATGAGATGGTATGTAGTACTAGCGATAGTACTAGGTGTTATCGGCGTTACAGTCTTTGTCCTCACATACATAATCTTCGCTGCTCAAGGACTTCAATTAATACCTTACGTAGCAGTCATTAAACTTAGGGGTACTATATCATATAGTAAGACAGGGTTATTTACACCCACAATAACACCCGATGACGTCAGATATCTAGTCAATAAAGTCTTAAGCGATCCCCAGGCTAAGGCTGTAGTCGTAGTAATTAATAGTCCTGGAGGTTCAGCATCAGCTTCAGAGGAGATTTATGAGTTACTCAGTAAGTTATCTAAGCATAAACCTGTTATTGCCTACTGTGAAGATGTTATGGCTAGTGGCGGGTACTACATAGCGTTACCTACTAAGAAAATAGTTGCTTCACCACATTGCATGACAGGTTCTATAGGTGCTATAGCTATATTCTTCGATATACACAACCTACTTGAAAAGTTAGGTATAAACGTCACTACAGTGAAATCCGGAGAGTACAAGGATATAGGTTCATCATTTAGAAGTTTGAAAAGTGATGAATTGAGAATAATTGGTGACATAGTGAACAAGACAGCTCAAATATTTAGGGAAAGAGTCATGATGTGTAGACCTAACGTTGATCAGTCTGTATTTAACGCTCAGATATTCATTGCTGAGGACGCCCTAAGATATGGTTTAATAGACTACATTGGTACATTTGATGATGCCGTAGAGATAGCGAGAGAACTTGGTGGACTGCCTCCAACAGCTCCTATAAGGGAAATAACTAAGCCGAAATCCATCCTCGAGCTACTCCTCGGTCTTGCCTCACTTAACCATGGAGGACTTGCGAAATCACTTCTTAAACCAGGTGTCTATTACTTATGGACAGGGGGTTTAAATGTAAATCTAGAAATGCTTAGTGATTATTTAATGATTCACTAACATGTTAGATGGAGAAACGCTAATACTTTTTTACCCTTATCTACAAGTTCATTATAAAGTTTAACTGCCTCTCGGGTCTTAAGGATATGGACATTCTTACCTCTCCTTCTGAATGCATCTATGACCTCATTATCAACACTCATCATTCCGTCATAACCCGTACCTATTACTACTTCATCGGCATCCTCAAGTAAGTAGTCTCTAACGTCAGGTATTTGGAGTCTATGACCTTCAAGTCTCCACCAATCACTAATTACCCTCTTTGGTGTTATTATGACATCACTTCTATACTCCTTACCATTAATTATTATGACACCAAAATCGTAGTAATCTATCCTGAGCCTACGCATAGCTCTCACCAAATTAGTTAACCCTATGAATCATAAAAAGTCTAGTACGATATTAATACCTCAAGATAAATTTACTTAATACTTATTTACCTTAGGTTCCTATGTTTAACGGGATTGAGATTGAGTTCAGTTAAGGACTTCATGAAAAGGGATGAGCTTTTAACTGTAGGACCCAATGAACCAACTATAAATGCTATCAAGAAGATGAAGGAAAGAAACGTTGGTAGTGTACTAGTGGTTAGCGAGGAAGGTAAGCTCGTAGGTATATTCACTGAGAGGGATGTGTTAAGACTTGTAGCTGAAGGTAAACCTCTAGATAGACCCATAGGTGAGTACATGTCAAAGAAGTTAATTACCGCGACATTAACTGATTCATTAAGTAAGGTTGCTTCAATAATGGTTGAGAAATGGATTAGACACTTACCCGTAATTGATGAGAGAGGTAAATTAGTAGGCATAATAAGCATAAGGGATGTACTAAGGTACATAGTATCATCATCGGAATTTCCGTGAATTCGTGGTAAGTAAAAAGCTGTGTTACTTTGAAGGTGAAAGTTTAGATCTGATAAGACCTGCTAAAAGTATGACTGTTGAAATAATTAAGACCCAAGCCGATATAGGTAGTCCTACCCATGTGGTTATGAATGCCCTCTTAGGACCATAAATTACTGCAGCAGATAATGCCATAATGAATCCTACGAGTAGCGATGATAATGCCTCAATTTTTACATTACTAACCTTCTCAAAGACCCAACCTGTAATTGTTATAGGTGCTAATGGTAGGAGAATGACTGAGGACAATACTGATAACTCAACTATGAAGCCTGGTCTAAAGTAAGCTACTAATGAAGCTACAACTACTAATGATGTCACAATGCAAAGTGAGATTAGTAAGGAGGTTCTATGGTTGATCACCCTAACTCTTCTCTCATAGAAGTCTCTGACGAAGGAGCTCGCTACACTTAAGATTATAGAATTCGCTGTAGATACTGCTGCAGCTACAATACTAACGTATATGAATGATGCAAGTAATGGATGAGCGAGTAATAGTAGCGCTGGAGTTACTAAGTCACGGTTTGTGATCATAGGTATGAATCCTGACTCACTTAAAGCTCTAGCTAGAAGACCTACAAATACTACTATTATAGTATATATGAATCCGTAAATAGCAAAGTACTGTATTAATCTCTTAAGAGATTTCTCACTCTTAGGCATGTAAAGTCTCTGCACTACTTGAGGATTTGTTATTGCGAAGAACAGCCATGGTAATGTGAATGCAATAAATGTTGGTAATGACCAAAACTTAGTTATACCTAACATGCCTGCCCTACCTAGGATCTCAGAAACTTTATTTAGGTCTAAATGAGCTGTTGGTAGTAAGTATAGTGAAAGCCATGTAATGTATGTTAGTGCAGCCAATATCATCCATAAGCCTTGATAAGCATCTGTTGAGGCAACACTCCATATTCCAGCGATAGCTATCCACATGAAGGTTAGTATAGCAGCAACTATGATTCCAATCACGTATCCTATACCAATACCTTCGAAGATACTGCCAATACCTATCATTTGAGCTGAAATATACGGTACTAATGCTATGAGATATAGCACAGCAATAACCATACCTAAGACTTTACTGTCGTATAGATCAGAAATCATTTCTGAAGGACTTACCCAACCTCTCTTCCTAGCCATGAGCCATACACGAGGTGCTAAAATAGCTAGTAATGTTATAGTTGATAGTAAGTATGCAAGCTCAAAACCTAAAGCACCAACACCTGTAGCATAAGCGTAACCAACTAGGCCTATCATCATGAAAGCACTGTAAGTTGTTGCCGCATAGGTCATAGAAGCTAGGAAACCGCCCAATCTATAGCCAGCAACAAAATATTCCGCTGATGTTTTTACGCCAAACCTCCTAGAAATTATCGCTATAATTGTACCAACGGTTATGTAAACTATTAGTAGCACTATGAACGTAGTAATCATTTAAACCACCACCTCTCAACGATTATTGATGTTACTATAATCCAGAACAACACGAGTAATGCCCAATAAGCAAACAATGCAAAGTTAGTTGCGTTAAGTAGTATTGTGTAAGGAACCAAATAATGTATTACAATCATTATTAAGGAAACCATTATGAAATATCTTATGTGCCTCATGGGGGCTCTCTTAACAGCATCTTTATGCTCAGAACTCATAGATCTCCCGAACAATTGTTCGGCTAAAAGTAATAAAGTTTATTGTCGGAATTATATCAGGATTTAAAGTAGAGGGTAGAGGGGTTGTCAAGAGTTAGGGAATTAATTCTTGAGTTATTGAGGAAGTATCCTGAAGGTATTCCTCAATCTATGATCCATAAGTTAATAAATGCCTCTAAAAGCAGGGTTTGCGAGTTACTTCAAGAACTTGAGAGTGCAGGTATAGTCATGAGGGTTAAGATAGGTAAGCAATATATAATTAAGCTAAGAACAGCCAAGAAGGAAGCATTACATAGAGTCGTTAAGAAGAGGCTCAACTTAGGAATTGTTTGGTCAAGTGAGTACCCCTTCATAACACCATTTGCTAAGATTTTAAGGAGTAGGTATGACATCGAATTAGAGATTAGTGTATTCCCTAATGCTCTACTAGCTACTTGGGCATTAGTTAATGGTGATGTTGACTTAGTACTTAGTCCTCTAATAACTCAGCTTTACGCTTACTCATTAACTAAATCTTTAAGAATAATTGGAGGTGGCGCGTATGGTGGTTCTGTAGTACTTGAGAATCCTAACGCTAAATATGATACTGTCGCATCTAGTGAGCTATCAGCAATGGACGCCTGCAGATCAGTAGCTATTCGTGAATTAATAAATGTTGAAGACACCTATTACTTTAGCAGACCTGAAGACGAAGTTATGAAGCTCTTACGCGAAGGTAAAGTAAGGTATTTCGTAGTATGGCATCCATTAATAGATAAATTAAGTATGCTTGGGTTAAGACGCGTGATATCATGTGATGAATTAGGAATAGATTATTGCTGTACATTAGCTGCCTCAATAAGGATTGAGAGGAGATTAAGAGGTTTACTAGCTAAGGCTTACCAGGAAGCCTTAAAGGAATACATTAGGGACCCAAGTAAATGGTTTGAATGGTACTCTGTAAAGGTAGGTATACCTCTTGAAGTAATTAGGAGGGGTCAAATTCTATACAGACTAAGACCCTACCTTGACGCAAACATTATATCACGAATGCTTGGAAGAGTTGGGATATCCGTACCAAGTTATGAAATAATAAGAGAGGCTATAGAGATGCATCATTAATGCGTAAGCGATTAAATCACGTCAGTTTAATCACATCGCCACCTCTTAACTCTAAATACTTATCTGAGTATTTATTACGGATATATTCCCTAACGCTACTACTGGAGCAATGTAAAGGAGCAATATATTTAGTAACATTAGCTAGTTCATCGGCCTCATCGCAGTCTAACTCATGGAATCCCCCAATAACTAAGTAGATATCATTTTTACCTGATACCTCCATAGCCTTCTTAACAAGTTTAAGAAGACCTGGATGTGAACATCCAACAACGACTACGAGGCCCTTACCCTCAACGTAGAATGCGAATGCATGCTCTCTTATACTCCATAAAGCTAGGTTAAGAGGTCCCGTAGACCAGGCGTTTTCAGCTATAACTTCACTCTTATTAATCACTACTGGATTGAGGCCCCATGACCTTAAGTACTCAGTATCACCTGGCGGTATGAATATTCTTAGATTAGGCCTTACTCTTCCAATATATTTGAAACCTCCATAATGATCTCCGTGATGATGACTTAGGAATGCAAAATCCACATTATTAAGATCTATACCAAGCCTTGATAGATTAGTAGCTAATACTCTTGAGTTCGTATCCGCATCAAATATCATGGACCAGTAATCAGTTTCTATGTACAGACTTAAGCCCCACTCGCTTAAAAAACCTTCTCTAGAATAGTTATCCACTATAATACTTATCAAGGCTTTAGAGACCACTCTTGAAACCCCATATATTTAAAGCTCTTTCTACCCTATTAACTAAGTTATTAATTTCTACGTTCCTTACACGTCTCCTCACTGCATCACATTGCTCCCAAGACATAATGTGAAGTCTCCTAACTTTATCATAGCTTAGAATCTTTCCTTCGCTAAGGTAATCTCTTAGTTTATTCTTCAGCCTATATAGTCTTAATGCAGTATTAGGTTTAAATCTCCATAAAGCATTAGACATGAATTCTTCAAAGGGTATTTTTGAATATACATAACTCTTCTTGTACTCCCTAAGAAGTACTTCATCTATAAGGCCAGGATCTTCCAGAGGTTCTTTTATATTAAATTCATAAAGTGTCTTATAGGGACATAACGTACAAGATACCCTAGGTAAACCGTCTATATACGCTGGATGGATTAATTCGTATCTTTTGATTAAGAACATAATGTCAATAACAGGCATAAATCCTACGGGAGTGAACTTCTTCTCACTAGCAATAAAGCCATCCTTCAACCTTCTAATTAACCTTAACGCTCTCTTAGGTGATTCAAATAGTCTATCAGCTACAGCTTCAACAACCTTAGGATTACCCCTCACTACCTTCCTTATAGGTCTAACCTTGAAATATGTACACCATCTGTTACCTCTTCTTGGTAAGCCAAGCCGTTTCAACATCTTCTTAACGTACCTCCTCCTTGGCTCAACCACTTCTATATTTACTCCTAATTTCCTGCCGACTTGTTCAACGAACTTTAAATTTCTAATTGATTCCATATAAGGCATATAAACATACATTACCTTGAGTTTAATATTAATGTACTCCATAAGCTTTATTATCAATATAAGAGCTGCTGTGGAATCTTTACCGCCACTATATCCTAATACTACGGTTTTACCCTCTAAATACCTCTTACTACATCTAGCTATGAACTCCACGATTTCGTTTAAGTCATTGAATGTCTTGATGTTTAAGTATGGTATGTTCTTGAGCCATGAATCAATACGTAAGGATGAATCATTAACTATTAGAATACCATCATTAATGAAGGAATCAATATTAAATGCTATGTCTAAGTCCATCCATAAGAAGATGTTACATTGATCATGATCATCACTACATATTTTAGTTACATCGCCACTACATCCTACAAGCAGCATCTCATTACCATCTGTTAATACTGGATATAGTTCAGTCATCTATCACACCTGTCGGTAGCGACCGTTATCATCATCGCTTAATGCTCGGAGCCCCCATAACCTCATCCATGAACTATTTAAGCGCTTAAAGATAGTTAAGCCTTATCTACTTTCTCAATGAATTTAAGTTCTTCTTCTAAATTCTTGATGAATTCAAGAATTACCCTCACCCTCCTCATAGCCTCCTTACGCGCAACTTCGGTATACAGGAGGTTAGGTAATTTCACAATCTTCTCTTTAAAATGATTTAGTGCTTCCTTTAATGATCTATTAATTCTCGCTGAATGTATGAATACTCTAGCAATACCTATAGCACCTAATGCATCAAGCTTATCAGCATCACTAAGAATTTTTGCCTCAATACTCTTAGGTGTTATATTTAATGAATAAGAGTGTGACTTAATTATTTCCTTAACTAAATCTATTCTATCCTTAGGATAACCTAGACACTTCAATATATTCTCGGCGATTTCTGCCGATATTAATGCATGGTTAACCTTGTTAGCTCTATAGGCAAATCTACCAATATCGTGAAGAAGCGTGGCTATAATCAGTAGCTCCCTATCAACTAAGTTCCCATAATGGCTAGCTATCCATAGTGCTAGCCTCTCAACCCTCTCAATATGAGGATATCCGTGCGCTTCATCATTGCCCATCATGATTTTAACTAAATACCTTAACGTATTAATAAGTTCTGATTTAATGTAGGCGTTATACATAACTTACTCTGACCCCCTAGTTACGAAGTAATACATAGAGATATAATCTGAGCAGTCTACCTGTTCATGCTATACTTTTTTAGCTCTACAGAGCGTACTATCTTGTTGAGAGAGCTGCCAGTAGCGTTAATGACGATGCAGAACTAAGTGAGGTAGAGAGCCTTGATATGGAGAAACAACGGAGGTTTACGATGTCCTAGATGCGGGGGGGTAATGGACTTGATGATTGAGAGGGAGTATGAAGGTAATGGAAGTAGGAGGATAAGACATATAGTAAGATGTAAGTACTGCGGATATAGAGTAGTGCTACAAGAGGTAATAGTAAGACACACCCCCCAAGGACTAATTAGAGTAAGTAAAGTAACCTAATTTTTAATTACGTTAATAAAATCACTACTCAAATTAGATCTTCTAAAACCTCAACAATCCCTATTAAGTGAGGTAAGGGTATTAATATAGCTAATCCAATGAACTTCTGAGAGGCAATGTTGGCTAACACTTCCTCGTCACCACCATTACTTAAATACTCCCTAAAAAACACTTTGATTACCTCCTTATATTTTACTACATTAGCTATGTAGAAATATGATGATATTAGTAATGTAGCTAATAAATCCCAACTTCTACTATCAGTATTAGCGTTACTTACTGCTTGTTCAGCATCTATTACGTAAACGTCACCATCATCACTCACTAAGAAATTTGTTGGTTTAACATCACCTAAGGCATAACCCTTACTATGCACCTCCGCGAAGACTTTAGCTAATATCCTTAAGTCATCCTCTGACCTATAATTGATTAACCTACCCTCTACATATTCACGTATTAATTCAAGTTTATTTTCATCATAACTTAATATACCGGGTACTTTAAACCCTTGCCATACACTCTTAAAGAAACATATTTCACGTTTTAACCTTTCCCTAGGTTCAAGTGTGAATGGGTAAATAGGCTTTAGGAAGAGTGCTGGAGGTAACCACTTCATAACTCCTACTTCACAAGCATACCTCTTCCTAACGTAGTTCTTCCCATCAATTGTCACAATCTCGGCTTGCGAAATGAGTTTATCAATTATGTATGGATCATTAACGGTATTCTTCAACATTCTCGAAATAGATTTTATTAACTTAATCAATAGTTATACCCTCAATCTCGTGTATAATCCTCTTAGCAACTGAAAATATCTTCTTGACCCATTCATTCTTACTGCTTAGTAAGTAATCACTTAACTTACCTTCATCTACAGCCTTAGCTAATGTAGGTTCTATTGGGAGTTCCTCTATTACGTTAACATCTATGCTTCCCAGTACTCCAAAGGGTCTTATAATTGAACCGCAATTAGGGCATATTACGTAACTCATATTCAATACCGCGCCAAGTACCTTAGCTCCAACAACATGAGCGAAGTTCTTAGCCTTATTAACTATATGAGCGACCATCTTACCAGGCGTTAATACAAGTATAATGCCTCTTAGCTTAGGCTTTAAATACCTTGCTATGGTTAACGGTTCATCACCTGTTCCAGGAGGTAAATCAACTATTAAGTAGTTTATTCTACCCCAGTCAGTCATAGTTATTAAGTCAAGTATTGCTCTAGTCTTGAGAGGCCCTCTCCAAATCAAGGGCACATTCTTATTATCAAGTGCTAACTCTATAGATACGACCTTTAGACCCGAAACAATAATTGGGATTATCCTTCCCTGCTTATCAGCATATAACCTCCTATCCTCAATACCGAGCATCCAAGGAATGCTAGGACCGTGTATGTCTGCATCAAACAATGCAACAACTCTGTTGAGTCTTAGTAAGCTTAAAGCTAAGGAGGCCGAGATAACTGACTTACCAACACCACCCTTACCAGACATTATAGCTATTACGTGATCTATATTTTTAAGAATCTCATCAACTCTTACTTTTATTTCCTTAAGCTTCTCGGCAATATCCTTACCGCTAACCGAGCTCATAGACTACACCACACATATTAGGTAGTGAAGCATAATAAGCTAAATTAAGACGATATTTAGTTACTGTTCGA
>CAZAMI010000043.1:0-9570 GCA_964486465.1 uncultured Desulfurococcaceae archaeon
TTCTTAAAAAGCCCAACTCACCTCCCTTAGATTTGCGGAATTAATAAAGAGTGTAGGAGTCTTAAACATTCGTTAAGTAGATTAGTTTGGGGGAAGTTTTGAAAAGGGATATAGTCTATATAATAGTCATCGCAGTATTATTGACACTCACATTAAGTTATTCAGGTTTAATTCCCCAATACATCCCAATACCTCAAATTTCTAAACCAAGTGAAGTTGTGAAGACGGTGTTCATACCAAAGACAATAACAACGACTAAGATTATTAGCATGAAGCCTACTACAGTAACTCAAGTAAGGTTAATACGTGTGAACGTTACTAATACGGTAACTCAGACACAATTAAGGGTTGAGACTGTTTATAGAACTATAGTATTAACAGAGACCAAGATGTTGAGTACCACGCATTTAATAACTAAAACTATTGAGAAAACAATAACAGTTACTGAATACCCTAAGGAGGTGCTTAAAAGAAATATAACAATCTTCCTTATGCCTAGTGATGAAGTCCTTTTAGGATTAAGCAATATTAGCACTAAAATTATCAAGAGGTATACATATTTATTCTTAAGTTTTAGTGTTTATGACTTAAACAAGGGTAAGGTGAGTTGTGAAGGCGCTGATTGCTTCATTAATGAGGCATCGCTCGATCACTTAGGAAGTTCCCTTAGGGCTGAATTTAAGTCTGATAACATTAAGATATCGATAGCGCCAAAAACCCCTATAGATGTTAGGGACGGACTTATCTACATTCACCTCTTCATACCTGAAACAGAGAACTACGCTACTAGGATTAATAATAGAACTTTAGAGGCTGTAATAGAGGATCCTACAATTAAATCACCAATACTTAAAATTAACATGTATTACTCTATCGACGCAGCATACGAGGTTAAAGCTAAGCCTATTAAGCTATTAAGAGCAGGGTATGGGTGGTATATGGTAGCATTTAAAGTTGAAGGATTAAACGTAACAAAGCTTACGTTAAGTATAAGGAGGTATGTACTATTCATAAAATATGTTGTGATGGATAAAGTATTAATAATACCAAGAAATAACCTTAACATAACCATGCACTTATCGCCTCCAATAATGACATTATTAGATATAGTCAAATCAATGAATAAGTCATGCAATAATACTACCTGTACTTATATAATACCATCAGAGTGGATCGTTTCTGTAAGTGATTGTGAGGGAACTAAACTATACACTGGAGATATAAAGGTGGAATATACACTTACACTCACAAGGGAAGGTAAAATATTAGCCGTAACACCAACAGCCGATATAGTCACGTTACATATTAATGTTAATTTAACGAAATATGTAAGGACTTTACCTGGTTTTGTACACATAATACTATACTTTAATCCTAAATTCAAGTAGAATATGCTTTAGAGTATTTAAGTATGCCTAGTACTCTAGAATAAGGTTAGGTGCTATTCTTTTGATATTCCGTAGAAGGAGGGATAAATACAGTATTCGCTTAAAGTACGTTAGATTACTTTACGATTTAAAACATCTTCAAAATAGAATTAAAGTATACATAGCTAGGCTTGAGGACAGAGTAGAACGATTGAGGATTAAGATGAAGGAGTTAAATGATGATAAAGTTAGGAGGGAGTATGTGAAATTACTTAATACCTACATGAATCTAGTTAGTAAATTAAAGGTTGTAGATACAGCCTTAGAGCATTTAATGTTACGTGTAGAGACACTCTCACTTCTTGACTCAATAAGTTTACAGGTAGGTATGATTAAGTCATTATTATCGAGGGTAAGAGGTTATGTTAAGGGGTTACCTGACGTAGAACTCATAATAGAGGACCTAATAGAGAGAGCTACTGAGTTGATGGGTGACTTTGGAAATATCAAGATAGAATTAAATGTAAATATCGAGGATGAAGCTAGAAAAATAATTGAAGCTGCGAGTGCGACATATAAAAGAAGAAATGAGACGTAAGTGTCTCACACTACTAGGCTCTATTCCTTATATATGTATTTGTCATTCTTCCTCTCTAGTATCTCATTCTCAACAAGAATTTCTATAGCATCATCAAAGTACTCTATACCAACATCTATCTCATACCATTCAATGAATTTATCAATCAACTCCTTCTTAGTCCAGATCTTCTTGTGCTTCCCCTCCTCGCTAAGCATTCTCTTGAAAAATTGATAAGTATCTTCAAGTCTCGTCCATGGGTATTGGAACCATACCCACTCAGTTACCTCTATTAAGTAGTAATCAGGCTTAATCTTAGCTACAGGTTTTATCCATTGAAGTGTAGCGATTCGTAGCTCCTTAGGTCTCCAATTTTCAAGTATGTATTTCTTAGCTAATGCTAAGGACTCGCCTGTATCTACTATATCATCAACAAGTAGTACTTTCTTTCCTGTTAAATCTATTTTATATGGGAACTTAATTATGGCTCTTTCAGCTGCTTTAGCTGCTTCAGTCCAGTGCTGGCTCTGTAATGAGAGTAAGTTTTCAACACCCAGGAAGTCACATATTAGACGTGCCGGAATGAAACCCCCTCTCGCAACAGCAACTACGACGTCAGGTTTAAAACCTGACTCTTTTATCTTCTTAGCTAATTCTCTAGACCACTTAACTATGTCATCCCAAGAGACCAATTTCGTGGGTACTCTACCCAAACAGATCCCTAAAAACCTTTGTAGAGGTTATAGAAAAAGTTTATAGTTAAAAATTCATTGAACTCTTATTAACCTTAAACTTAGATATTGTAAACGAGGGTCAGCCCCCACAACAGAGCCGAGGGCTCAGGATGAGTGGGGGGTCCCCGGCGGGGCTTTACCTCCCTTATATTAATTACTTGCTCAAGACGCTGAACTTTCCTTAAGATAAATTTGTTACTCAACTACATTTATGACATAGTTCTACGTGACGTCATCTAAGTAAGTATTAAGTTTAAGGTGGAGGTTAGATTAATTAATCTTCAAGTTTATGTGTTAATGATGAAATTGGATAATAAATGCAATGAAGTTATTGAGTTTACGAAGAAGTTATGTGAGAAACTACGTAATGGTGAGATATTAAGCTCAACTGAAGCAGCATTTACTGTTTTAGATGTCTTAGTAAGAGCCTCTGAGGTATGTAAAACTCATTATAATGAATACTTAATCGTATGGCTCCCTAAAATACTCCGTTCAAGACCTACATCACAATTATTGATTAATTCATTAAGGCAGTTTCTACATCAATATATACACATAGCTAGGTGTAAGGGTTTGGATGAAGCACTAAGTAATGTTAAGGGGATTGTTCAAAGCATTAAGGAAGGTATAGATAAGGAGGTAGCTTTAATAGCATTAATAGGTTCCAGGAGGATAATCGATGGCGATGTGATATTAACACATTCATTTAGTAAGACGCTAATTGAAGTATTTAGGAGGGCTAGAGATGAGGGCATAAAATTCTCAGTATACGTTACAGAGTCTAGACCTATAGGTGAGGGCTTGATTACGGCAAGTACCTTAGCTAAACTAGGAATCAAGACTACGTTAATAATTGATTCAGCTGTTAGATACGTCATGAAGAGGGTAACTAAGGTCTTCATCGGTGCTGATGCTATCGCTACTAACGGTGCGGTAGTAAATAAGATTGGTACATCAGCTATTGCTTTAGCAGCTAAGGAATCTAGAGTTAGAGTATATGTTACATCAAGTACACGTAAGTTTAGTTTTGAAACAGTATTTGGGGAATTAGTTGAAGGCCTCGTACTTAATAATCCTGATGCCATCATCCCTAAGGAATGGCTTAATAAATTAAGTAGTAGAGTAAGAACTAAGGCACCATTATTTGATGTAACACCACCTGAATACATAGATGCAATAATAACTGAGGTTGGGCTGCTAGCTCCACAAGCGATACCTATACTTATCAAGGAGGTTTATGGATGGCCTCCTAAGATCATTGACATAAATGAATTAATTAATGAGGTGAGAGACCTTGACTAAGGTATACATACCGAAGGAAGTTATTGAAATTAGAGACCATATAAGGACCATGAAAATTAGAGGTGCTGGAGCTATAGCACGTGCTGGAGCTAAAGCCTTAGCTATAGCTGCCGAAAAGTACGTAGGTAACGATGTAAATGAATTTATTAAATATATAGAGTATGTCGCTAATTACGTAAGAAGTGCTAGGCCGACAGCTGTTTCACTACCTAATGCTTTGATGTATGTTATGAATAGGTTAAGGAAGAGCCGTGTCAAGAGCGTTAATGAAGCAGTAAAAATTATCGTAGATAGCGCAAATGAATTCATAAACTATTCCTTAAATGCCATTAAGATTATCGGTGAGTTAGGTGCTAATAGGATAGAACATGGAGACGTAATCATGACCCACTGTCACAGTACAGCAGCTCTCTCAGTAATAATTACAGCATACAGACAAGGTAAAGTAAGTAAAGTGTTTGTTAAAGAAACAAGACCTAGAATGCAGGGATTAATTACGGCTAAGGCATTAGTTGATGAAGGCCTGGATGTTACCTTAATTCCTGACTCAGCCGTAAGGTACTATATGAGGAAAGTTGATAAAGTCGTGGTTGGTGCTGATACTATTGCAGCTAATGGCGCAGTAGTAAATAAGATTGGTACCTCTATGGTTGCACTAGCAGCTAAAGAAGCTAGGGTTAGGGTATATGTTGCTGCTGAGACCTATAAGTTCAGTCCTTTAACATTAATTGGTGAATTAGTACCCATAGAAATACGGGATCCCACTGAGGTAGTTTCTCCTGAATGGCTTAAGGAGAATCCTACTGTTGAGATCTTCAACCCGGTATTTGATGTAACACCACCTGAATACATAGATGCAATAATAACGGAGAAGGGAGTCATACCGCCACAGGCAGCCATACTAATACTTACTGAGGAATATGGTTTAAGTGTTAAGGAAATTGCGGAGTTAAGTGGTAAAGTTGAGGTAAGTATTGAGGAGGATTAAGGATAAACGTGAGCATTAATATTTAACTTCCTTCTTAGGTATTCCGCGAATTCTTCCGCACCTGTACTCCTAGGTTTATTAACTATTACAACTCTTGCATTCGATTCCACAACGTACTTAACTAAGCCCTTAAAGTCAGCATGGTCGCTAAATGCTATGAGCCATGATCTACTGTTTATTCTCCTAAATGGTCTACTAAACTCCCAACCACTAAGTATTACATGATTTCCTAAGCTAGTTATTCTCCTCCCCATATGTGAGAAGTATATGTACCAGTCATCCTTCATTATATCTAAGGCTTCATCAGTACCTGCGAGAACGTAGTCACCAAAGCGAAGTCCAAATCTTTCAGCTATCTTACATAATTTATAATGCTTTAGTGGTACTATGTAGGGTGCCTCAATTCCGTAATTCCTAAGTAATGCCATAACTTCCTGGATCTTACCATAATATCCATAAATATATACAGGACCCTCACTTAATAGTTGCTTTATGAAATCAGCCATCACCTCATCAATATATTCATCAAATTCTCTAACGTATTCCGGTCTTCCATAAACGGCATCTATAATCACTACATCAGACTCTATTATGGGTGTCTCGGTTCCTGGCTTCTTAAAGTCGCTAGTATATGTTAGAGTTACTCCATTATTTAACTCAATCTTAACTTGAGATGAGCCTGGTATGTGGCATGCTTTTATTAATTCAAGCCTCATATCGTTGATTTTAATTTTTTCTCCGTAATCTAATGACGTGAGCTTGTAATTATTGGGTAGACTTTTTAGAATCTTAAGCCACTCAATAGTCAATGCTGTACCTATTAATTTACTACCTATACTTACTGATCTATCTAATGATACCACATGATCTGAATGTATATGTGTGATTACCCTAAATAAACTACTATCAAAACCATCAATAACTATGTCGTTACCTACTTTTATACCACCGTCTATGAGTATCCTTAGTAAACTCAATACCTTTAGGTATTCACTCCTACTTATTGATTACCACCTTCCTAGAGAATATTTTGGGATACCACTTTTGAGGATACCTGGTAATAATACGTCATATCGCATTAAGTGGGAGTTTAGTACTTAGTTAGAGTTTCTTAAAATTTCACTCATTGTTTCCTTTAATGTATTAGTGAACTCTTCCTTCTAGTTAAGCTAGTCTGGTATTACCATGGTTCCGGCTTTGCCCTTAATTACTTCATATCCCTGGTATAGATGACCTATCATTGCTCTCTTACCGCCATGTCTTATGAATCTTATCGCTGCCAATACCTTAGGCCCCATAGATCCTGGTTTGAAGTGACCCTCCTTGTAATATTTCTCAAGTTCTGAAGGTGTTACTACATCAAGTTTCTTCTGGTTTGGTTTGCCAAAGTTTAGGTAGACACCATCAACATCAGTTAGTATTACGAATGTACCAACACCTAGAGCTGTTGCTAGTACTTCACCGGCTAAGTCCTTATCTATAACAGCTTCAACTCCTTGTAATGTACCATCCTCATTCTGAATAACTGGTATACCTCCACCACCTGACGCGATTACTATCCAACCCTCCTTAAGTAGCGCCTTAACGGCTTCAACTTCAACATTAGCTTTAGGATCAGGTGAAGGAACAACTCTTCTCCACCCACCACGCGGGTCAGGCTTTATAACCCAACCCTTCTCTTTCATTAACCTCTTAGCCTCCTCCTCAGTATAGTAACTACCAACATACTTTGTTGGATTCCTCCATGCGGGGTCCTCCTTACTAACTAGTACTTGATTAACTATAGCTACAACACCCTTAACTTGATCCCTGATACCTTCTTTAACTAAGATATTATGTATTGATTGCATTAGTAGATATCCCAGCCAGCCTTGAGTCATAGCTCCAGCTATATCCATAGTCATTGGTGGGATCTTATCCTTTGATCTCTCCATCCACTCCATTATAACTCCTACTTGGGGCCCATTACCATGGGTAATGGCTACTCTATAACCCTCCTTAACTATCCTGACTATAGTTCTCGCTGCTCTATATGCATTCTTCCAATAATTTTCGGGAGTTCCTACCTCACCCTTCGTTTGAAAAGCATTACCACCTAAAGCTATTAATACATATTTTTCATCTCTCTCTATCACCATAGTACATCCCCCACAACTCACACTTGATACTAATCGCTGAATTTTTAAATATTAACCCATACAACTTGATTAATGAGTTCTTTAATAACATTAATAATTAGCTCCTTAGTTAAATAGGAGAATATGTTAGTTAGATAAGAATTAACTACGTGATGGTGACTATTGCCTTCTGTCCTTTAATACTCTATTTATGGCATTCCTCATTCTTTCAAATGTCTTATTAAGATCTTCAGGAATAACTTTAGTTTCGCCTATTATTGGCATGAAGTTTGTGTCTCCATGCCATCTAGGTACTATATGTATATGCATATGTTCTTCAATACCAGCACCCGCAACTCTACCCAGATTCATACCTATGTTATATCCATGGGGTTCGTACTCTACGTCTAAAGCCTTTAATGTTATGATTAGAAGTTTATTTAAATCTAAAATTTCTTCATCACTTAAAAGGTCAGGTCTAGGTACGTGTCTTTTAGGAGCTATCATTACATGTCCAGTGTTATATGGATATATGTTTAGCATCACTATAGAGTATTTAGATTTATAAACAACCCAATTCTCTCTTTCATCACCTCTCACAGCCTTACAGAATATGCATTCCTTAGCCTCTCTTGAAGCCCTAAGTATGTACTTCATTCTCCAAGGCGACCATAATACATATCTCAATAGACAACCCTCATATCTTTAAAGTATTAAGACATATTTAAACTCCAGTAAGTACCTTCCTAATTAACTCAAATATTAATTGTTGAGGTATCAGTATGCTTACTACATATCCTAATAATATGAAGAGAATATGCGGTAATGCTGGTGTTACGATAATTTTGGAATTAATGTTGATTAACCCCCTATTAACTAAATTCAATATTTCATTTCTAATACTTTCTTCAGTTTCATCATCGCCAAACATAGTTCTGCAATGAAAACCTGAGTTCTTAGGTATAGTTAATGGGTATAAAAATTTTGAAGTTAGGTATGATTTAATACTGATTGGTCTACCAAGAAACATTAGTAAATACCTACTTTTAATTCCCTCAATGCACTTAATTTCTTTGAAAAATGATGAGTATTTAATCGTGTTAATTATCAAGTAAGAAAGCATAAGTAATATAGGGGGTACTAAGGATATTAATAAAGTAATGAAGGATATAGGTATTAATATGAATCTTGGATGAGCTAGCCCTATAAGTAATAAGGCTAATGCATCAGCTCCTCCCATGAGATTCGCAATGGCAAGTATAAATATAAGTAATGCTGGTAGTAGTGAAAATAATAACATGAATAAGTTACTATATGTTCCCTGAAGTACATTTAATATTGTAACTATTAGTAATGGCGGTATCCAAACTATTTCACTTACTTCTCTACTCCTAACATCAGATATTGAAGCATATATCAGTGTGAAAAGCGTTGATACAGTAATTACTATGTCGTATATGTTAGAGCTATCTATGCTTATCAGGTGATTACAGCCTCCTCTTACTCCTCTATATCTCTAATACCTGCATCAGTAATAATGAATACAGCTTCACTCTCCGGTAAGTGTGGCGCATCAACTATTCTAGCTATTCTCCTATTACCTCTACCTCTTCTTAACTGTACTCTTACGCCTGGTGCATGTGCTAGTACGTGACCACCCACAGCTATTGTTGGATCACCATAGAATATGTCGGGTCTAGCCATAACTTGGTTGGTTACTACCACAGCAACATCGTATATCTCAGCAATCCTAGCAAGCTGGTGTAAGTGCCTATTTAATTTCTGCTGTCTTATTGCTAAGTTCTCCCTACCTGGGTATTCAGCCCTGAAATGACCAGTTACGGAATCTACAACGAGTAGCTTGATGTTCTCTTTAGGTATTATGTCCATAGCCTCCTCAACTATCGCCATTTGGTGATCACTACTTATGGCTCTAGCCCATATTATATTACCCATGACTTTATCTGGGTCAAGTCCTAATGCTCTAGCCATGGCCTCAATTCTCTCCCATCTAAATGTACCTTCACTATCTATGAATAATGCCTTACCTTCTAAACCACCCTTCTCCCTAGGTAATTGAACATTAACAGCTAACTGCATACATATTTGGGTCTTCCCAGTACCGTACTCACCAAAGAATTCCGTTATTGTACGTGTCTCAACACCCCCACCTAACAACTCATCTAGCTTTCTTGAACCAGTAGTTATTCTACCAATGTTTAATCTCTCCTTCTTTAACTCTAAGGCAGTCATGAACCTTAAACCCAGAGCATCCCTAGCCTTACTAATTATTCTCTGTGCTGTAGGAACAGGTAGCCCCACAACACTAGCTAATTCATTTACGTTAGCCACTGCTATAGCCTCTAATGTCCTATATCCAGCCTCCCTTAGCTTGTTAATGATCGATGCACTTAAGCCTAAATCTTCAAGGTTCCTAATCTTACGTGATTCCATTACCTTCCTACCCATATAAAGCAGACTTAAT
>CAZAMI010000044.1:0-9138 GCA_964486465.1 uncultured Desulfurococcaceae archaeon
AGGATAAATTAAAGAGGGGTCTATTGAAGGCTGTTGTATGTTCAACATCTCTTGAACTAGGTATTGATATAGGTTACATAGATGCTGTAGTATTGCTAAGTAGTCCTAAAAGCGTTACTAGGCTCATACAGAGAGTTGGTAGGTCAGGTCATAGCGTTACAGAGCCTAGTAGGGGCTACTTAATAGCTGTAGATAGGGATGACTTAGTTGAGGTAACGACTCTAGCTAAGTTAGCTAGGGAGAGGAGACTTGATAGAATTAAGATACCAAGAAAACCATTAGATATCTTAGCTCAACATATTGTAGGTATGTCGCTAGAGAAGAAGTGGAGGGTTAAGGAGGCCTATGAAGTCGTGAGGAGAGCTTATAACTATAAAGACCTCACTTTTGATGAGTTCATGAGTGTTTTAATGTACCTTGCAGGTAGGTATGGTGATGAACTTGAGTATGTTAACGTCTACTCTAAGATATGGCTTGACGAACTAGACGGTGTGTTTGGTAGGAAGAGAAATGTAAGAATGATTTACTACTTAAATAGTGGTGCAATACCTGATGAAGCTAAGGTTAGGGTCTACCTAGAGAACGGCAGATATGTTGGTGATTTAGAGGAGGAGTTTGTTGAGTATTTGAGCCCAGGCGATGTCTTCGTATTAGGTGGAAGAACTTACGAATTCGTGAAATCTGAGGGCGCAAGAATAATTGTGAGGAAGGCTGAACATCAAAGACCCACAGTACCTAGCTGGTTCTCAGAAATGCTTCCACTATCCTTCGACTCAGCATTAGAGGTAGGAAAGTTTAGGAGGTACGTCCATGAAGTAATAATTAAGTATGGAGTTAATGAAGCAGTAAAATATGTTAGCAGGGAGTACGGTGTTGATGAACGTATAGCTAAGTACATAGTTGACTACATAAATGAGCAATCGCTAACGAGTGGGGGTCTAATACCATCTGATAAATTAATACTCATTGAGATATGGCGTGATATTGACAGTTATACTAACAACATAATATTCCATACACTTTTCGGGAGGAGAGTCAATGATGCACTCTCGAGAGCTTATGCATACATCTTAAGTAATATGTTAGGTGTAAATGTTAGAGTCACAGTTACAGATAATGGCTTCATGCTATCAATACCTTACTATGTTGATGTAGGAGCGAAGGAAATTAGAGAATTAATAAGTAGTGTCAAAAGCGATAATATCAGAGTAATTTTGAGGAGTGCTTTAAGAAGAAGTGAGATACTCAAGAGGAGATTTAGACATTGTGCTGAGAGAGCATTTGCACTACTACGTAGATATAAAGGTACTGAGACTAGCATTTCTAGGAGACAATTCAATTCTGAAGTACTACTTAAGGTTGCTGAGAGACTACCTAACTTCCCGATACTCGAGGAAGCATATAGGGAGGTTTTAGAGGATTACATGGATGTAGACAACGCAATTAAAGTACTTAAGTGGGTTGAGGAAGGTAAGATAGATGTTAAGATCATCACGTCTAAATATGCACCAACACCATTCAGTCATAATATAATAGCTCACGGCTACAGCGATGCAGTGTTGATGGAGGATAAGAGAAAGTTACTTATTAAGCTTTATGAGGCAGTAATGAGGAGGTTAAGTAGAGAAGGAGGTATAGGGATCAACTAGTTCATAAGTATTAGTGGGTATTTACATGGAGAGGGAAGTAGAGCTCACAGTAATTGTGCCTACGTACAATGAGAAGGATAATATACCTATACTTCTTGAGAGGATAGATAAGGCATTAAGTAATCATGGCATTAAGTATGAGGTAATCATAGTTGATGATAATTCACCTGATGGTACGGCTGATGTTGCTGAGAGGCTTAGTAATAAGTACCCAGTAAGGGTTCTAAGGAGGCCGGGTAAGCTTGGTCTTTCATCAGCAGTACTTGATGGTGTTAAGTTAGCGAGGTCCGAAGTTGTAGCAGTTATGGATGCAGATCTACAACACCCTCCTGAGGTTCTGCCTAAGCTCTACATGAGGATTAAGGATGGTTGCGAGATAGTTATTGCTTCAAGATATGTCAGAGGGGGTTCGACTAAAGGTTGGTCATTACTGAGAAAATTAATATCTAGGGTAGCCATAGCGATAGCGCATATGTTGATACCTAAGTCAAGAGCCGTTAAGGATGCGATGTCGGGATACTTCATGTTAAGAAGGGACGTAATCAGTAGTGCAGTCCTAAATCCTAGAGGATTCAAGATCCTACTTGAGATAATAGCTAAGGCTAAGTATAGTAATGTATGTGAAGTTCCCTATACTTTTGATATACGTAGATATGGTGAGTCCAAACTAAGCAGTAAAGAAGTAATTAACTATGTACTACACGTATTAAGCCTATCTCCATACATAGTGAGGTTTGCCTTAGTTGGAGGCTTAGGTACTATAGTTAATCTCTTATCATTAGCAATACTAAGGTATGTGTTAGGTTTAATTCATGAGGTTTCATCAGCAATAGCTATCGAGCTATCTATAATAAATAACTTCATCTTAAATGATAAGTGGACATTCAAGGATAGGAGGAGTGGTAGTACATTGTCGAGACTCCTAAAATTTCACTTATCATCGATTGCCGGCGTACTAACTCAATACTTGGTATCTGTCTCACTATATCATCTCATACTACGTGAATCCATTACTTCACAATTCATAGGTATTCTTCTAGGTTTTATTGTTAATTACCTGATAAGTAGACATTATGTGTGGAGGTAGTGGTTTGATAAGGAATATGAGAAGGCTGAATTCTGGAGTCATACTTAATGAGTTAGGGATAGATTACGAATACTTCTGTGAGTATGGTGAAGCACCACGAGTAACCGATAAAAGGTTTGTTGATTTAGTACCTAGGCTTAAGGCTGGTGGTGTAAGGGCTAGGGAGATAGCTGATAAGAGGCTTTACGATCATCAACTAAGCGGTATTAAAATTCTGGAGATAGGTAGGAATCTCATTGTAAGGTCAGGTACTGGTTCAGGGAAGACCGAGATTTGGGTTATGTATGCATTAATGAAGGGCTTAAAGGTATTAGCTATCTACCCAACACTAGCATTGGCATCAGACCAAGTACAGCGTATTGAGGATTACTACCTATCACAGGGTAAGGACTTAGTAGTAAAGATAGATAGACCATCAATTACTGATAAAGAGTTTACTGATGTCAGGAACATGATAAGGAAGGCTAAAGTAGTAATAACTAATCCAGCGTTCTTAATGGCTGATATGAAGAGGTTAGCTGAAAGTAGGAAGAAGTCATACTTAGTAGACTTTCTTGAGGACGTTGATTTAGTAGTAATTGATGAGTTGGATTTCTACGGTTCTAGAGGAGCATCACTACTCATAGCAATGATTGAGTTAATACTTAAGTATGTAGCTCTGAAGAGACCTCAGATAGTAGTACTCACCGCTACTCTAGGTAATGCTGATGAGTTAGCATCAATATTAACATCAATGAATGGTAGGGATACAATAATATTAGAGGGTAGACCGTTTAGAGTTCAAAATTGTACCTACATAGTATATGGTAAGAACTTAGATAACTTCAGAGATAAGGTTAAGGAGGTAATAAATAGATCTGAATTTAAGCAAGACATATTAAGGGATTTAGAGGAGTTCCTTCAAGATCCTACGGCATTTAAGAGGAATGTTAAGTACATAATCGAGTACTTAAGGAGTTATGGACTTGAAGTTCCTGAACCCTACTTCGATCCAGCAGAGTTGATATCTAAGTACATTGATGATGAAGGTGTTACTGTAGTCTTCACCCCAAGTATAAGGACTGCTGAAAGATTAGCGAGGAGAATTACTGAATTATTACCCCCCGATAAAAGAAATTTAGTAGTTACTCACCATCACTTAATACCTAAGCATGTTAGAGATGAAATAGAGAAGGCTGCAAGAGATTCTAAACCTAGAGTTAAGATAGTAGTTACTGTAAGGACACTATTGCAGGGAGTTGATATACCTACAATTGTTAGGATAATTCATTACGGTCTTCCTATAGAATTGAGGGAGTACCTCCAAAGGGAGGGTAGGAAGGGTAGGAGGGAGGAATTAGAGTTTACTGAGAGTATAATAATACCCATAACGCCATGGGATAGAGCAGTACTAGCTCATGGTATTTTCGGCGTAGAGGAATTTAATAGACTCCCCTTAGAGAAGGTGTACATACTGAGGAGTAGTAAGTATCCGCTACTCTTTAAGGCGTTATTTAAAGTCGTTGCAGGAATCAGCTTAAGTAGAGATGAACGCGAACTACTCAAGGAGCTCGGATTAATTGAGGAAGTACCAACACTTGAGGGCTTCAAAGTAGTTAAGTTAAATAGTAAGGGATTAAGTGTCTGGAATAAACTCAATTTCTATGAGTTCGGTCCACCCTACGGTTTAAGGAGGTGCTTAGTGAGTAATGGTCATTTAAAGGACTTAGAACCTGCTTCTAGACGTGACTTTATTGAAAAATACCAGCCAGGCTCTTTTGACTTAGCTAATGAAGCTTTAGTTGTAGAGGCTAGTTACTCAAGAATTAAGGAGTACCCATTAAGTAATGTTTGGAGTGTTACTAATGAGTACACATACCTATCTGAAGCAGTACGTAATTATGAAACTGTAAAGTATAGCTGGGATGAGAGGCCAGACCTTTACAGGGACGTCATTAGGGGGAAGCTCTCATCATACGTAATAATTAGTGTGAGGCTACCGAGTAATGGCTTTGGCCTATACTATGAGGTCCCTATAGGTGTTAGGTGGATAGTTGAATCAAGTAAAAGGGTTAAGGTGGTACGTTATGGCTCTGTATTAATGCCTTACTATGAAGAAAGGAGTATTGATTTGGACTCACCAACTCAAGGTATATATCAGGATTTCACTTATGGCTACACTTACGAATTACTCCCATCAATAGATAAAGACCTTGTAAGAGTTGCTGCTTCAGCACTAAAGCTAATACTTAGGTTAATGCCTGAATACGCTATATCGTTTAGGGAGATCGAGATATCACTTGATGAGTCACTACTACCCCCACCTAAGTTACTCTTATGGGAGCCTGAAGCTTCAGGTATCATAGAATTTCTTGACTGGCCTGAAATTCTTAAGAAACTTGATAGATGGAAGAAGGTAGAGCCTAAGTTATGGATACCACTACTTAAGTTAATAGATAATGAAGCATCAAATATAGTCCTTAGGAAAGGACTAAGATGGAGTGACGTAATCGAACTTGCTAAGTTCTTAGTTAAGTTCATAGGAAGAATCGAGGTAGTTAAGATAGGTGATGTTGTAGCATACATACCTAAACCATCACCTACCCAAGGTATTATAGCATTTGAAATAATTCCTAAGAAAATTAATGATGAGATCTACTACATTGTTGCAGTTTTTGATGGTGTTAAAGCAAAGTCTAAGATACTAAAGGCAAAGATCCAACCATATGTGCTCTCAGACGTCATTGGGGGTGTCTTAAAGAGAGTCATAGATGGCAATAATAAACTAGTTACATCTCAAGATGATTTAATAGCTAAACTCATACAATCAAGAAGTCTCATGTGGCTCTACGAGAAAGCACTAATTAGCGGCTTAATAGTTAATCCGTATAAGCAATTAAGGCTATGCAGAGGAGGTGATACTATAGAAGTTGCGGAACTTAGGAAGGTCTTCAATATTAGATTACCAAGCTCGACATTAATAGATGACTTAATAAGGAAGGGTAAAGACGTTAAGAAAATGCTAAAGGATTATGCTGAAGGACTAGCTAAGATAACATACTATACCTACCTACTCTATAATTACCTAAGAAAGCAAGGATACTGTACAGGCAAGGTTATAAGTGGAGTAATATAAGTGTCACTAAGATTCTTGATGAGAGAAATTATAGCTTATTGTTGTGATTAAAATTTGTTGTGGTGCTTCCGTAACTATTTAGGTATACCTAGAGTCTTAAAGAAAAGCTTAGCCCCTTCGATCAAATACCTTACATCGTGGGAAAGCGCTATAAAGTTAAACCCCATTTCAATCTTCTCTAAAGCATCATCCGGTGTAAGTGTCATTATCCCAGCAATCTTTCCTGCTTCCTTTGTTGTAGTAAGTATTTTACTTATTGCTTCAACGTATCTTGAGTTCTTGAAATCCCTGAAAATTCCTAGAGATGCTGAGAGATCATTAGGTCCTATAAACGTTCCTGAAACTTCCTTAACAGACACTATCTTCTCTACATTCTTTAATGCTTCTAATGTCTCTATCTGAACCAAAAGTATGAAGTTTCGATTCCACTCTTCATAATACTTCCTAATGTCGTGGAACCCGTACATTATGCACCTTCTCGGACCTACACCTCTTATACCTTCGGGTGGGTATTTCATTGCCTTAACTGCCTTCTCAGCTTCTTCTTTAGTATTAACCCAAGGAACGAGGACTCCTTGAATACCGAGATCTAAGACCTGCTTAATCACGACAAAGTCATTCCAAGGAACCCTTACTAAAGGCACTATATCTGATCCTCGTAGAGGCATCAGTAGTACCTCAATATCCCTAATAGTGAGTGGTGCATGCTCCATATCAAACATAAACCAATCGAAGGGTAGATTCGAAAGGATCTCAACAACTTCCGGATGAGATATAGTTATCCAAGCACCAAGAGCTACTTCACCACGTGAAATCTTACTTAGTATCTTATTGGACATGACTGATCCAAAGGCTTAATTTAAGAGGCAATTAAAATGTTTATTATCTCATCAGTAGAACTTCATAATCGTCATACATCTAAGTCTTAGAAGCTAGGACTGCGAATATATCTGACCATTTGAACTCCTTCACTTTAGCCTCCTCAAGAAACTCCTTTAGTTGCTTGACAAACTTCTCTGGCACGTTCTTCTGCCTCCATTCTCTAACCCATGGTGATACTACTGTTTTAAGTACTTCATAAGGTACCGTCACTTCCCACTTAATAATCTTCTTCTTGACAATACAGATGCCCAACTTATTTAATAATTGTAGCCAGTACTCTGGCATCCTATATTCTTCGAATCTACCGATGGATCTCATAGCGTCACGCCATATAGACCATAACTTCCGATAAAGCTCCGTACCGTCGGATGTAGGTTCGACTATTAAGATATACCTAGAAACTCTCTTGATATCAGTAAGAACCCTACAATGGAACTTAGGATTGATTTCATGAAGTACAAAATGAAGTAGTACTAGATCTATAGAATCTGACCTTAATGGAAGATAATAAGCATCAGCGCAAATAAATTCCAGTTTATATAATTTTGTCTCACTTAAATTACCCTCCTTAGTAAATCTCAGCAATTTATCGTAATCTACATCTAAAGCGATGAAGAACTTCATTGTATCCAATATAAAGTTTTGTGTTGATTCACCTACACCAATATCAACGACTACCTCAGGATTAACCTTTAGTATCATTGATAGAATACCATCTTCTACTCTCCTTGCATTGTTAAGATATTCATCCATAGCGGTTTGAGTCTCTCGCGGATATGACATCAAGAACTCTACCAGTGAATACTTTTATTTATTCGTAGAGGTAGCTGGCATTATTAGGAAGAATACTAATGAGAAGTACTTGGTACATTTTACTAACAACTTGCCACCAAAATCCCTTAAATTTACACCATTTGAGCTAAATCCTGATACTTAGCTCCGCATGGATTCCGGATTTTGTTCGAAAACTCATAATATATATCGCTGGTTTCACTCCCTTACATTCAAAACCATCTATGAATGATGCTAATAGAGCTTTTAATATAATAGCTAATGGGGTAGGTAAAAGAGGGAGCCTAGCTACTTTAGTAAGTGTTTTAATTTATCGTAGAATCTTTCTCTATGACCTATATCGATAACTATTATAGTACACGGCTTTAGCTGGTACGCTATTCTATAATCTCCTACGCGGGACTTACAAAATTCCTTTAAAATTCCCTTAAGTCTCTCCTCACATATAGGACTCTCGGATAATTCCTTTAATCTCTCATTAATTCTCTTAACTAAATTCTTGGAAGCATTCTTAAGAAATTTCTCCGCACTCCTACTTAGCTTAACTTCACAACTCAATTACTGTTACCCCTTAACAGTACCAAGCTTAAGTAGCTCTTTATAAACCTCATCTTTTAAGAGAATATCCAGCGTATCTATATAATCTTCAACCTCCTTAGCATACTCCCTACACCACTGAGACATCTTATCCCTATTCTCGTCCCTATAGTTCTTAACGATACCTAGTAGAGCAGCTGTAGAAGCTACCCAGGTAAATGTGAGATATATAGTATAATTAGCAAATTCCATGAAAGCCTTAGGGTCTCTATCAATAACTCTCTTAATGAATCCATCAATACCTAGCTCAGAGACCTTTTCAATAACCCATCGGTCACGGTCAATAAGAACCGATAACCCGTACACGAGGTCTTCAGCAAACATATACTTACTCTCTTTAATGAGCTTAGCTAGAGCTATACCGAGCTTTTCTTCTAGATCAATAAACTCATCTAATGTAGTCCGGTTTATGCGTGAGAGTATTGACTGTGTAAGTTCAGCTAATGGGAGGGCCATCCTGGCCCAGAACTTCTCAATTAGTAAGTGAATCTCATGCTCAAGCTTATCAGTGCTTAAAGCTTTACTAATTTCATTCCTTAATGCCTCACTAAATATCTTATCAAGCTCTCTAACAAGATCCTCACCAATAAACTCCTTAAATCTCTTAACAACATCACGTATGTCCTCAACATAAACATCCTCACTAATACCACTAATTAAAGGAAGGCCAAGACCTCTAACCAACTCACGACCAGAAATAATGACTACAGACATACTGATTCCTCCAACTAACCTAAACCATAACAATACTATAAAACTGCACTGTTAAAGCTTTTCTACACAACAACTACCAATATCCTCGCAACTTTAAGGTATGCGTGAAGGTGATGAACTTAAAACATGTTAGGGAACTTTAATAAAGATAGCCTAGGTTAAGACCAGAACAGTAATTAGACTTAGAACACAGTTTTAAAACTATAAAGTATGTGGTTAAGCTAGATGGATGCTAATAAGATTATCATTAGAGTGACCTTAGGTATATATCTTTAAGTCTCACGATAGGATGTTAT
Source organism: uncultured Desulfurococcaceae archaeon (assembly GCA_964486465.1). Classification (GTDB taxonomy): domain Archaea; phylum Thermoproteota; class Thermoprotei_A; order Sulfolobales; family NBVN01; genus CAZAMI01. Next base: position 9,133 of record CAZAMI010000044.1, read on the forward strand.
GGTGAT
>CAZAMI010000045.1:0-9107 GCA_964486465.1 uncultured Desulfurococcaceae archaeon
CGCTTGTACCGCCGCGCCGAAGCATAAGCCAAGCATAAACCCAACCAAGAACTCAATAAAGTCAAAGTATGTTTGATGGAGCGGCTCCCTCTCCGAAGCCTCATATATAGTGAAGGCTAAGGCGATAACTAATGAGATGGGTGTGAGGGGTTTGAAATGGTATAGAAAGCCGATTATGAAGCCTAAAAATATGTGTAAAAGGTCTGTGGGTTTGGTTTGGAGCATTTCCTAGTGTCGTACAAGTAATGCGTCTGAGGCTATCGTAGCGGCTATGAAGGTCATGTGGGCTATGAACTCCTTTACTTCGTCTATGGTAAACTCTGCTTCATCAAAGAACTTCCCGTCTCTGCTTACGACTACGTGCATCTTTCCTTCAAAGATCCTTATGTTTATGGTATATTCTGCCATGTTTGATCATCTCCAACTCATTAAATATCTTGATTAGGTCTTTCTCTATGCGTCTTACCTCCTTTGCTAACTGATCGTATTTAGCTTCAAGTAGTGCTACCCTGTAGACTAAGTTTTTCCTCTCCCAAAGGTAAAACTTAATCCATTTAAGGATCTTCATGGGTATCACTTCACTCTAACGCCGTAGGCTCCAATATCTCTACATAGGTTATGAACTCTTAATATTATCTGAATACTGGCGAAGTTGTTGATCATTTCGTTATCTAGCTCTTTTAACGGTATGTATATCAGTCCTTCCTTGGTCTTGATTTCGTAGTAGACGTACTTTCTGTTTCGCTTCCATATCCTTATGCTCTCGATCCCTAAGCCGTCAAGCCATTCTTTGATCTTCTTGACGGAATTACAGATATATATCGTACCGAGAATAGCCGCCTTCAGAACCTGATCGTTAGCCTTAATCTCTTTCAAAAAGGTTTGTTTCAGTTTAGCGGCTTTGTCTCGCTTCACTCTGGATCCCCGTTACTTGATTATCGTTATCTCTATTGCTTGGTCTAGGTATTTACTTATGATTTTTAGAGCGTCTACTATGTTGTCGGTTTCGGTACATACCATACCGTCTCTGAGCTTAATGCATACTGTTATTCTCATGGTTACTCACCACGCCTAAATCCTCTATCTCGAATTGGTACGGCTTCCTTGACTTATCTACCTTCCTAACCCTTATCCTAACTCCTAGAAGGCTTCCGTACTTTCTCTGTAGCCTAGCTATCTGTATAGCGAAGTTTACATGACCTATGACTACCCTTAGAGGCTCCCCGCTTACTCTAGCGTCAATCATTACTCTCCTACCAAACTTAGTCCTAACTACATCTGGTTCTGGTTGCTCAAAGACCACTTCGTGTCCTTCGAGCCTGTCATCTCCTATGAGGTCTCTACGCTCGAAAATCACCCTGTCAATCCCGAAGGTATCCCTTAGCCATGATGGAGCATTACTTACTTCAGCCCTAACTACGGGCTTCGGTAATTCTTCCTTCTTTTCTTCGGTTTTGTTTAGGGTTTCCTTAAGGGTTTTCTGCTTTCTCTCACTCATAGCCTATCACCCATCACTTTCTCGGTGTTATCGCTTTGATCTTAATGTATCCTTCCTCATAGGCTATAGCGTACACTACGAATCCTTCCCTCTCTAGCTCCCTTATGAGGGTTAGCAGTAAGGTACATGATACTGAAGGCTCTACGGTCAATCCCTTAGACGCGGCTAACCCCACTTCCGCGAAGTACTCTGAAGCCCTTACCATAGTTAGGTAGTCCCCGGCGCTTAGGCGCTTCCTTACCTCTTTCACTATCGAAGCTACCTTATCGACATACTTACTCACTTCTGTTAGGTTAAATTCGGTTTGGATTTGGGAATCGGGTTTTGGGGTTTGGGACTCAGACATAGGGGTATCCCCGTTAAATATGGAAAGGGGAAATAAAAGGGTTACGGTTTTGAAAGTTTAAGAAGGTTTCACTAGGGTTTAAGAATTTTAAAAAAGGTTTTTTATATACCTTATATATATTATATATAAAAAAAGCCGCGCTTCAGTCGATCGTTACGTAAAGGCGATCTTCCGAGACCTTGATACCCCACTTCGGGTAGCCGGATTGAGTCAATAGTTGTGCTACCTGTCTTACCTCTACCTGAGGTAGCGCCCTAAATTCTTCGTTCTCATAAATTATGTCTATGTCTACGGTCAATCTCCTACCGGTACTGGTAATGGTTACCTTAAAGTCTGAAGCCCTAAACCTTCTCCTAAGCTCTTGTACCGCTTGTACCAGAGTCCTTATTTCCTCTAAACCTATAAACCGGAATTGAGGCATTTGTTACACCCGGTTTTAGAAATCCTTTAGATTTTATAAAACTTAATTATTTTTATATATACCTTATATATAATATATAAAAAAGCGCGCTTAAGCCCATCATTCTTCGGTTTCTTCCTCCCAAAGGTAGCGGTAAGGATCCTTAACGAAGCGCCCGGTTTCCATAGATCTCCATCTCTTAACGTCTGGATCGTACATGATTACTTCGCCTGTCTCTAGCCAGTACCTTTCCGCCCAATACTCTTCTGAGGCGTAGAACCATTCTTCAACGTTGTCGGCGGCTTCCTTATACCCTCTTTCATCAAGTATCTCTATGAGCTTATGTAATGATTCGGTATCGAAGTACTCATAGATTGATCTACCCATCTCCTGTAATTCCTTGTATAGTTCCGGTTCCTCTTCCGCTATTTCGCCGCTTATGTCTTTAGGTATCATGGGCATATAGCCCACCTTCCGAGACTAGCTTGGGTTCTGAGTCTGTTAAGGTTTCAAGTAGCTCTACCCGGCGTAAATAACGCCTGTACACCCTTTTATAATCGGGTTCAGTTCTGAAGATCTTAAGTATCAATTCCTGAGTTAAGGGCTTCATTCTCCTACGTCTAGCCTCTAGAAACTTAATGATCTTCATTTGCGGTATTGCGTTCTTACCTATCCTCAGTAAAGCCCTCACTAATTCGCCGCCCTGAATACCGTAGAACCCCTTAAGCCTTACCGCCGTCTCGAAGATGTAGAATTTACTACGTATGAAGGTAGCCCTTCCCGGCTTCGCTACCCCTTCAAGCTTTAACTGACCTAGATCGCTCCCGCATAAGTGGTCAAGGTTGTAGGCGGCTATGACTGAATCGGTGTCGCAATAGTAGAGCTTCTTAGGCGGTACCTTCATTAAGTATTCATGAAGCTTCAGTCTAGCGTAAGCCGTTACGTAAGCCGCCCACACGAAGTTCTGATAGAATCTATCCCGCTTCTTTTGCTTCCTTAATTCCTCGGTTACGGTGTCTCCTAACACTATTAGCCATTTACCGTCCTTCCATTCTCCAAACTTTCCGTATAGGGAGTTCATTAGTAGCTTGTAGAACTTATAGAGTACTTCATTCTTACCTTTGTACTCTAGGCGTTTATTGTACATATCCTTGATGAAGTCTTGGAAGGGGTAGAACCATAGCTTGTACTCGAAGGCTTCAAGGACTTCCTCAATCTTCCCGAAGCCGCGTTCTTCAACATACCTCAATTCCGGATATGTAAACCAATCAACTATTGAGCCTTCCGGGAATATCAAGCGCTCATACTTATCTTCGCATAGACGCTTAACCCCTAAAGGCGGTACTTCCGCCTCTACCTTCACTTTAACTAGCGCTATCCCTTCGAAGTCAAGGTTTACTGAAGCCTTGTGAGTGAAGCGTCCTAGCTTGTTGGTATTGACTATCGGGAATCTATTACTATACATGACGTAAGGATATAAAGAGTTTACATCGTAGTAACGTACTTCCTCATCGTTAGTACCCCTCTTGAAAACTTCGACTCTCCCGCCCCGGTAAGCCTTCTTGATCTTCGCCTTGACGGGATCAGGATATGACGGGAAGCTAAAGAGGGTGTCTACGTATTGCTTGTTGATTCTTCGCTTCGGTACGTATTCCTCAAAGAACTTATGAACCGCTATCGAGCCAATAGTACCTCTCGGTCTCTTTATCTGATCCATTAGGAATTTCCCGGCGTAGAAGCATATCTTAGCGTCCTGTATAGCGTAAGCCTCAAAGAGCTTCCTTACTTCTTCGTTCTTCTCTATGAGTTCTTTAAGTTGTTTAGAACCGAGTAGCGGCGGCTTCTGAAGCTTCTCTACCCCCACGATCTTCCCTAACTTAGCTAGGCTCCCCGTCATGAAGATGTTTTTAAGGTCTAGGAATCTTACGGTGTGTTTCTGGAATGTTAGCTTAGCCGATATTGTCCTTCCGCTAGTGTTGAAGATCTTAAGGCTTACCTTACCTTCCTCGATTAACGGCTTAAGTATTTCCGCTACTACCGCTATGTCGAAGTCAAGGTTAAATGTGAAGAATACGGCGTTTCTTATTGAGTGTCTAAGGAGTAACAGGAAATCCTCTTTGTTGTAGCTAATCCATGATAGTACGTACTTCTCTCCCCTGAATATTCCTTTATCATCGTAGATCGGCTTCCTCTCCCCTAAGACCTTCGCTATCCTTGTATCTTCGCTATAGACCTGAAAGCTTAAGAAGTGGTGTCGCCTATCATCACCTAGATAGGTCTCGGTGTCGAAGCCTATGACCTGATAGGAAGGTCTTTTCCCCTTACCCAAGTGAAACCCCCACTTATTAATCCGCTTAAAAAGTGTCTGAAGGGGTAAAAAATGCGAGACGCTTTAAAACGTATAAAGAAGTATAAAGACAAAATCACCGGTTTTGACGGGCTTGAAGTCTACCACACCGGGTATAAACACGCGCATTACCCTATGCTCGGGGAATTCGTTAAGAAGGCGGTAATGACTGTAGAATGCGATAGGTTAGCTAGATGGTTATGTGAGGAAAACAATTTAGATGTGGTAGAATGCGAGAGGGTACACATCATGTTACGTAAGTGCTGTTATGAGCGGCTAAGGACTTTAAAGGAGTGTGTTGAAGCCTTCCTAGAATGCAAAGAGAGGTTTCCGGGTTGGGCTAAGTGTGAGGAAATCAAGAACGTAGTAGAGGAAATTAACCCGTTATGGGCTTGCCATATGATAGAGGTACCCGTAATAGAAACGCAATTCTCTTTAACGCCGCCTGAAGGTAAGGTCTTAAGGATTGAGTCAAGAATGGTGGGAAGCTATGAGTGAGGAAGAAATTGAAGAACTTATTGAGTGGTTAAAGCGTAGAGCCGAAGAACTGAAGCTTCATACCTACTTACCGCCCGAAGAAGAAAGAACGCCTGTCCTACCGGTCAAGACCTTAGTGAGAACTTCGCATAGGGTAATCGTTATCTGTAACTACGCCGCAATAAGACATACCAAAGCCATAGTTTCAAGCCTTCTGACTGTAGTACCTTATATAAGAATAAGGAGTAGCTTACTCGCCGCCTTCAAGCTCTTAATACCCCTCAAAATAACGTCATCTCTAAGCGCTATCTTCAAGCTCTTAGTACCGGCTAAGCTAATATCATCGTTAAGCACTACCTTCAAGGTGTCGGCGCCATTAAGGATTACACCGAGCGTGGGTAGCTCTTTCACTTTGATAGTACCGGTAAAGCTAACGCCGTCATTCGCTACGGTGTTTACGGTTTCGGCGCCGCCCTCAATCAAGTCCTTAATGTCTAGCGCCGTAGCGATCGTATTGCCTAGAAAGCTTGAAAGTTCATTAACTTCCGAGTTTACAGTTACATAGGTGATTAAATATGAGACGTAAACGTTATGAGTTAAGAAGGTATGAGCTAGTGGGGATCTTCATAATAGAGAATCCGAGATTAGGGATTAGAAGGGTAGCTAGAGGCTTGATAACAAGGAATTTCGCTAAGATACTACAAGGACTCCTACAACCTAGACAGACATGGGGTAGCGGCGCAAAGTACGCTATTACGCTTAAAGACGTTAATGGAGCCGATAAGGAGATATGGACTATCGGTAACCTATATGATAACTATAGTGATAGGTACGTAACGTTCTTCGAGCAGTCAGTCAGGATATTTACGACAGTAGCCGAAGATATAGAGCTAGGGTTGTTCTTCAAGGTAGGTAAGGGAAGCTTAACGTTAAGCCCTGATAATTATGAGTTAGCCGATCCAGTACAAGAGGTACCGGCTTCCGAAGCTTCAAGAGTTGATAATCCCGATAACACGATACTGTCAATAACGGGATCAGGAACGGCTAACACTAGCTTCAATTGTACTGAGGTAGGCGCCTACTTAAGACTGCTAAGAGGTAGCATCACAAACACTAGGGAAGTCTTTGACACCTTGATAGACCACGCCCAAGTAACCGGGATTAGCTACTCCCCCGGCGACACAATAAGCATTCAGTACAAGCTAACGCTGGCTTGAGCGCCCTATATTAATATATAAGGTATATATAAAAATATATAAAAAAGGTTTTTTGTTTTTAGGGTTTTACCGGGTTCTTCTCAGGTCTTAGCTTGGGACTGTTGGAGCACTCCAAGTTACGCCGAAGTAAGCCGCAATATCGGCTAAGACGGCTTCAGCTCTGGTAGCGTCAAATCCAGAAGTTACTAACCTCATATATTCCTTATCAAGCTCGAATCTAGCCTCATTAGCAAAGACTTCACCAGAGTGCTTCTTACTTAACTTATAGAGCTTCATAGCTACTCTCATAAAGGGTATCACTAAGGTTGGAGCGATACCATGATTGTCAATTATGCTCTTAACTTCCTCTTGGATAGTGGTTACCTCAGTCTGCTTAGCCTCTTGTAAGGTTTTCATTTGATCTCCATAAGCCGCTATTCTACTCCTTATTACATCTGCGTCTATCTTAGCCTTATATTTAGCTATCCTTGTGGTTGCACTCCTAACCATGTTTTATACACCTCTCATGTTTAAATCGGTTTAAATAGATTTAAACTTTAATGCGGCTACTACTGTAGGTGCGTCATATATGTGTGCGGCTAGGATTAGCTACCTTGGTTTAACGAAGGAGGATCTGAAAACGATATTGAGGGCTTCAGGTGTACCCGAGGAGCATATTAAGGAAGTCGAAGAACCACAAGTTACTTGGAAGCCCTTGGAAGATCTCATAAATAGGACTATTAAGCCATTTGTTGAAGGTATCTTCAAGAGATTCGTAGGCGATATGAGGAAGATCTCCCAAAATATTATCGAAGGTAAACTAGTTGATGCGGCGAAGGTAGCGCTCCCCTACGCTATATCGGCTATAGCCGCTACCGTAGCTATTGAGTTACTACAAACGAAGTTTGCCGGTTTCGGTCTTGATTTGAGAAAGACAGTAGATAAGATTGACAGGCTAATATCGCCTGAGCTGATCTTTAGCGCCTTGATAGGTGTAATGATCGGTAGAGGCGTAGAGCTTCCCGGCGTCTACTTATTCAATAGCTTATTCACACCCGAGATTCCGAGCGAGCAAGACATATTCCAAATGTATTGTGAAGGACTCATAACTAAAGATGAAGCCTATAGACTTATGAGGTTTCACGGAAAATCCGATAAGTTTACCGATAAGCTATTCACTATATGGGACTTCACACCTTCTTGGTTTGCTATAGAGAGGTTCTACAGGTACTACCCGCCGCCTGAAGATATTTTAGAGGAGTTCTTCAGGAAGAACAGAATCATTAATCCGAAGCATAAGAAGTACTATAAGGAGTACCTTAACTGGTTACTGATAAGGGATGAATTCGACAGGATAGGGGGAGCCATAAGGGATCTCTACGTTAATGGCTACATATCTGAGGAAGATTTTATGGAAGTCCTTAACTACGTAATTAAAACGAAGGTGGAGAGAGAAGCCATAAAGCAGTATGCAGATATAGTTAGGGAGAAGAACTTATTGAAGTACTACGTAAACAAGAATATCTATCTTTACCGTCATGGAGTCATTACCGAGCTAGAGTTACTTGACAGATTGAAGGACTTAGGGCTTGATTCAGACTTCGCCGAAGCCATAGTAGAGTACGAAGCCGCGAGAAAGGGTAAGGAGTGGTACCCGAGCGGCGAAACCCCAAGCTAAGGTGATTGAGTCATGACCGAAGAAAAAGTTTACGATTTAAACGAGCGATTAGCGCGGATCGAAGGTTGTTTAGAAGAACTTAAAAAAGAGGTTGAATATATTAGGGATCATATGGTGTCGCCGAAGGACTTACTGAAATACATGATCTACGTGTTAATCATAGTGCTATCATTCGTTTCGGCGGTTCTTGGAGTTAATTGGGTTTTCAAGTACCCCCTAGGGTAACCTACTGAGTAACCCCCCGGTAAGTCCCTCTAACTAATATTCTTTTTATCATATCGTCAATAGGGAATAGGTTGGTTATGTCATAGACATTCGTACCTCGCTCATAGAAGATTACTTTAGGCTCTACCAACCCCGTAGGTACTAGATCCCTTAAGTTACCGAGATGATTCACTATATTCATTAAGTCTACGTAATGCTCTATACCATGTCTCCAAAGCTCAATCGAGTGTCTAACGTCTATCTGCATAGGTCTACGGATAAAGTAACCGAAAACTCTTGATGGGTACCTAGCCATACCCTCACACGGTAAAATTTCCAAGACTTCCTTAGGTATTAGTGTAAACCCGAAGCCGGTATAGAATACCCTATGAAATCTAGTTTCTCTGTATTTCCTTTCTACTTCTCTTATATCCCATAAATCGTAATCCGCATACCTTATTGGTCTTTTATCTAGTACTTTATCGGTTACGCTAAACCATACCCTAGAACCGGCTAAGCCCATACCGAGAGGCATTAGAGCGGATATTACTTTATCACCGAGTATTTCGTGTGCTTCCTTCATTAACTCTATATTGTCTCTATACACTAGTACATCATCTACGGTTATCAGTACGTATTCGTGTTTGCTTTCCTCTACGAAGTACTTAAGACATTTCCAAGCTATGTCGTGGGGGAGATACCTAAGCTCTAGCACATCGTAGCCGAGCCGAAGGATCAAGGACTTACTTAACTTCAGATCCCTTGGAGCGAAGTACGCAATCAAGGTATCCCTTTCATTCATAGGGTACACCGAGATGTAGGAGACGAAAGACCTTTTAAGGATTTCCCCAATCCCACGTTAAAAAAGGAGAGGGAGCCGCTCCATCAAACATACTTTGACTTTATAGAGTTCTTGGTCGGGTTTATGCTTGGCTTATGCTTCGGCGCGGCGGTACAAGCA
>CAZAMI010000046.1:0-9039 GCA_964486465.1 uncultured Desulfurococcaceae archaeon
TACTCAGCTAATAACATGGTATTCAGTAAGTTTAAGGTTGAGTACGTAAGGCAGGTTAGTAATGATAGAGTAGTGTTTAGGGGTAGAGCTTGGGGTGAGGAATTTAATCCTGAAGTACATGAACCTAGAGTTGAGGTTAAGGCCGTGACTTACTCGCTAATGGAGATAGGTAAGAAGAATAACTGCTGGTATGCTAGAGTAGTCCTAGACATATGAAACTAAACTTTAAGACCCCAGAACAAATATTGTTTATGGTGCCGCCGTAGCTCAGCCTGGGAGAGCACCCGGCTGAAGACCGGGGCGTCGGGGGTTCAAATCCCCCCGGCGGCACCAGAATATGTTAATGCCCTATACTTCATTAATGAACTAATCTCAATAAATTAGATCGTTATTACTTAATAATGAATCAGCTCTTTAAATAGAAATATTGAAGTATTTTAAACTATGAGTTATACACTAAGTTGAGTTTTTAAGCTGTGGCTAACCTTTATTTACCTGGGTATTAATGTCATTAGTTGTTGCTCTTGACCCTCCGTTAGGGGTTGACGAAAGGAAGTGGTGTATTAATCTTATAGATGTAGTTGGTGGTATTGTTCAGGGGTTTAAGTTTGGTCTTCCATTAATTGTCAAGGTAGGTGTTAGAGGTCTTAAGGACATTCTGAGTGTTTCTAATCGAGAAGGTAAATTATTAATTGCTGACTTGAAGCTTGCTGATATAGGTTATGTCATGTCACTAATTGTTAGGTCCATAGCTGATACCGGGATCAATACCGTTATAGCTCATGCATTTGTTGGCGTTAAAGGTGCTTTAGCAGAATTGTCTGAAGCATGTAAGGAGCTCGGTATTAACTTAGTGTTAGTGACTCGTATGAGTCATCCTGGGGCTAGTGACATTATGGATAAAGTGTTTAATGACCTACTTAAAATAGTGAAGGAGGTTAATGCGTGGGGGACTGTATTGCCAGCAACGAGGCCCGATATCATCAGGAGTGGTAGGGAGTTCTTGGGTTCATCTATAAAAATACTATCACCAGGTGTTGGTGCTCAGGGTGCGAAACCCGGTGAGGCATTATGTGCCGGTGCTGACTATGAAATTGTTGGTAGATTAATAACGAGATCTAAAGATCCTCTAGGAACAGCTTTAAAAGTAATTAATGAGCAGAGAGAAAGGTTGAGATCATGTCGTGGTTCGTGAAGGAGTTTTATAGAGTTGGTATCATAAGATTTGGGAAGTTTAAGTTATCATCAGGTATCGAGAGTCCTTACTATATAGACCTGAGGAGACTGTATAGCTTCCCTGACTTAGCATTTAAAGTGATTAATGAATTAATTAAGATCATTAACGTTGAGTACAATGCTGTAGCAGGTGTTGCTACAGGGGGTATACCCTTAGCGGCATACATAGCGTTTACTAAGAGAATACCGTTGGGTTATGTAAGAGTTGAACGTAAGAGTCATGGAATGGAAAGTAAGGTTGAAGGTGTATTGGAGGGTAGGAAAGTACTTATAGTTGATGATGTAGCAACAACAGGGCAGAGTCTATTAACATCGGCAAAGGCTCTTAAAGCATTAAATGCTAACGTAGTTGCTGCGGCAGCAGTGGTGGATAGAGAGCAAGGTGCTCGAGAGGTTTTAGCATCTGAAGGTATTAAACTATATACATTAATCACCGTAACGGAAATCTTTAATGTATTACTTAAGGAAGGACTTATAGATAATGCTACGTATAGGGAGGTCATGGAATATACATTAAGATTTAAAGTACGAAGGCTTTAAATAGGCTGTAGTAAGGGAATAGGTTGGGCTTTTTGAGTAAGATTACAGAAGACCTGAAGAATGCTGAAACACTGCTAAGATATATCAGGTTCTCACTTTCTCACACTAATTTCCTAAATCGGGGAAGGTACTTAATAAGGCATGCTAAAGTAATTGATATAATACAGCTCTCTAGGAGGTACTTAATAGCTAAACTTAAACTCCTTGAGGACTTTGAGAGCAAGCCTGAGCCAGGTCAGTTTGTAATGATATGGCTACCGGGCATTGACTACATACCCATGAGTATTGCTGATTATAGGGATTCAGAATTACTCATATTCTTTAAGGTGAGAGGTGAAGGTACTAGAGCATTAGCAAATTCTAAGAACAAAATTTTGGGTGTCACAGGACCGTTAGGTAAACCTATTGACTTATGTAATGAATCTAAATACTTGTTAGTAGGCGGTGGTACTGGATTAGCACCATTAATTAGATTAGCTAAGAAGCTTTACAGCTTAAACCTATTGGAGAACGTTATATGGGGTACGAGAAGTAGTGATGATGTAGGTGTAGTTCCTGAGTTCTTCAAGGAAGTAACTGGAAGTGAGTTAACTGTATGTACTGAGGATTGTAGTATGGGTTATTGTGGTAAGGCTACAGACCTAGTTACTGAGCTTATGCCTAAGTTAAGGGATTCATCGGTTGAAGTAATCGCTGCGGGGCCTAATGACATGTTAGCCTCAATAGCTTCTATGGGGTCCAAGTACGGTATAGACCCCATAGTAATTATGGAGTCCACAGTAAAGTGCGGACTAGGACTATGTGGTGAGTGCATCCTTGGAGAGACAGGCTTATCTCTATGTAGGGATGGTCCAGCATTTAGGGCTTCTAAGGTCGTTAACTACTTACTCAATAAGAAATAATAAGTCTAGTTTTAAGTAACGTTACTAGGGACGATGTAGGTGTTAGCATGTCATTAGAGATTGAAGTTGCTTCATTGAAACTTAAACATCCAGTAATGAATGCTAGCGGTGTCTTAGGTAATAGTCCTGGCGGTATAGTAAGGTTAGTTAAGCTAGGCTTCTCAGCTGTTGTGACTAAAACAATAACTCCAGAGCCTAAGACGGGGTTTAAACCACCAATAATAGTTGAGTTACCTACTGGTGGACTACTTAATGCAGTAGGCTTAGCTAATCCAGGAAAGTCTATCATAAAGAACCTCGTAAGTACTGCTAAAAAACTAGGTATACCGATAATAGTTAGTATTGGCGGAAGGTCAGAGAAGGAGTTTATTGATGTAGCTGTTGAGGCTGAAAAGGCAGGTGCTAATGCATTAGAACTTAATCTAAGTTGTCCACATACTAAGGGCTACGGTATAGAATTAGGAAGCGATCCTAAGAAGGTTAGGGACATAGTTAGAGCAGTAGTTTCTGTAACCTCTATACCAGTACTTGCTAAATTAGGACTTACTGATAGAATTCTTGAATCATCAGGTAAGGCCCTAGAAGCTGGTGCGAAAGGTTTAGTACTCATTAATACTGTTAAGGCCATGTACATAGACGTGTATACATTAAAACCCGTACTAACAGCTAAGTATGGCGGACTTTCAGGACCTCCAATACACCCCATAGCTGTTAGAGTTATTTATGATGTCTACAAGGAATACAACGCTGACGTAATAGGTGTTGGTGGGGTAAGTAACTGGGAAACTGCAGCTGAGTTCATAGCGGCAGGTGCTAAAGCCGTACAGATAGGTACGGCATTAATGACTAATGAAGAAATCGTTAAGGAAGTTCTCGACGGTCTTAAGAAGTGGATTCAATATCATCACGTTAAAAGCATTAAAGAGTTGGTAGGTACAGCACATAAGATATAATATACCGCCATTAATCCTAACAAGCCATTAATAACTTCCCGAAGAACCGGCATCTGCATTACATATTTGTACATACTTTAACGGAATATTAGTCAATTAAGTGGATATTCCTTAATAAATCCTTTATGACTATTATGGGCCACCCAATTTTAGGTATGTGTACTAAGTATTTACCGATCACTTGATTAGGATATACCGGTTGGGGGTCAGGATTTCTGTTTGCATCACCCTTAGTTATGAATGCTGTTTCATTCCCACTCCTTATTATCCTAATAACCCTACGTATAATAATCTCTCCATTACTAGCATAACCAATAATATCACCTATATTTACACCATCATGATCCTGTATTAAAAATACAACATCACCAACATCTAATGTGGGCTTCATACTACTACTAATAACTATATAAAGAGTAACACCAGTGAATCCAAAAGGTATTAACAATACCAATAAGAGCAGTAATGGAATTACTAACCACAATGCTAGGTATTTAATTAGCAGAGTAAATATCCCTACTAAGATGGACGCTATTTTAAATTTAAACTTAAGTATGTAAGTGATACGTAAGTTCATGAATAAAGTCAAAAAGACCTAACTTAACAATATCTGTAGTTAGCTACTCAATAGCACATGAGACTTTTTTAACCTTACACTTTAGTAAATTATTTAGTAATAGTTGCTCATGCCAACTGAAATCATTAGGGTAATACATATTAGATTAGTAGGGATTTTGATCTTAGTCGTATGGGAGGGCTATCTAAGTGAGTAGACGTGATTACTTCATAATATTGTCAAGATTAATTGAAGCATGTATCGGGGAGGAAGGTATAACTCATTTAATGATGATTACAGGCCTTAATTATTTACAGATTAGGCGTTACTTAAGAGAAGCTATTGGGAGAGGACTCATTACTGAAGTCACTCATGATGATGGAAGAAGATACTATAGAGCTACGAAGAAGGGGTTAAGGTTTGTTAATGTAATGAATGAGTTAGAAAGTATAATGAGTAATAATAGAATTATTAGCTCATTTAAGAGTACTGAAGCTATAAGCCTAAAGTTCGGAGATTATGGTGTAAGAATTATAGGAATACGAATATTCTCCAAGAAGAGAGATAGGTTAAGTCTATATGTATGTATATTAAGTAAGGCGTTAAAACCTACTCAAATAACTGAATTATGTAATAAGTGCTTACTTGGTTGGGTAACATGTAATAAGGTAGTAAATGAGCTATTGAGTAAGGATTTGTTAGTTAAGATAACCGATAGCAGGGGTAAGCCTATGTATGTTGTTAGTAGTAAAGGTAAGTACTTCATGAACAAGTATATAGAGGCATTATTATTACTAATACGTTAATTGTTGATGTAGGGATGACATTATTATTATTTGATTAGTGAGAAAATTTAGGGTAATATATTCAACTTCTTCTCACAAGCTGTCAATATTCTCGATACGACAACCCACGTATCCAGTGGTTTATGATATATTGAAAATACGTATTTAGCGAAAGACTTAACCTCATCACTAAAGTCACCATGAGGGAACCCCCCAATTACTATAGGCATTTCCTCCCTTATCGCATATTCACATATATCCTCAGTTTTCACTATTTCACCTTCCTCACTAAGTAATATTATATTCTTAATACCTAGTTCAGTCATTAAGCCTTTAAAACTCATAGCTACTGCAGTCATTAATGGTTTATCACTATCTGGAGGTACTTTACCGTGGGTTAGTAGTTGCTCCATCAACCCAACAAATCTATTGTAGTTTCTCGGTATTCTCGTTGATGGATCTATGTATATTACGTAATCAGATATTGTGTGTATTATTAACTCAAGCTTACCCTCAATATTTAGTGGTGATGAGAGAGCCTCAAGTAGAACTACGTGAACTATATCTGGTCTACCTCTCTTATGTTTATTCCTTAACTTCTTCATGGCATGATAATGAAGTGATACATCAAGTAGTATCTCAGTTGGTTTCTTATGTCTCCTCCTAGCAGTCTTAAGTACTGATGGATGATCTATTATATCCCTAGGTACTAACTCTAGAGCAGACTCAGCTAGTATCAACCTTATAATACTCAAGTTAACACCTCCCTAAGGGTATAGGTAGTGAGGAGAATAATTAAGGACTTAGCATTACAGAGAGCAAGAAGATTATATATTCTAGCAGTTAATGAAGCAAGGTTAGGAAATTACGATAGAGCTCGAAGGTATGTCGATATAGCGCTAGACTTACTAAGTAAAGCTAATGTTAGGAAGCCTATGTACATACGTAGGGGTGTATGTAAAAACTGCCACATACCATTAATACCGGGTCTTACAGCCACCGTTAGATTAAGGGGTAATAGGAAGTATATTATAGTTGTTAGGAAGTGTTTACTATGTGGATGGGTGAGTAGGATACCATGTCCAAGAAAGAAATAATAAAGAAGATAATTCATGGTACCGCACATGTGAGGATAGGGAAGAGCGGTATTAGTGAAGGTGTTATTAACGAAATAAAGAGGCAATTAGATGATAAGGAGGTAATTAAAGTTAAGGTGTTACGTTCATACCTTAGAGTTAGTGGTAAAAAGACTAAAGATATAGCTAAGGAAGTAGCAGAGAAGGTTAATGCAATAGTAGCTGATGTCAGGGGTCACACATTCGTTTTAGTTAAGAAGAGGAGGTAGTTATGAACAGCGATTAATTGGTGCCGCGGCCGGGATTTGAACCCGGGTCACGGGCTATCCCCACGCAGGGCCCGCTGCTCGAGAGGCCCGCATACTTGGCCGGGCTATACTACCGCGGCACCCTAAAGAGTGTCAGAATTCAAGCTTAAAAGCATAATTTACGTCATCCTCATAGAAATTATGTGAATTCATTAAGGTATTAAATTATTAGCTGCAAACACTTACTTTCTCATTTAAGTTTCGAGGTAATGTGAATATATTTATTAATATTTTTCCTTAATTATTCTCTCTAATGTCTCCTTAACTTCAGGCTTTATGAAATAAACTTTATATACTCTAGAATT
This sequence comes from uncultured Desulfurococcaceae archaeon, assembly GCA_964486465.1. Classification (GTDB taxonomy): domain Archaea; phylum Thermoproteota; class Thermoprotei_A; order Sulfolobales; family NBVN01; genus CAZAMI01. Next base: position 6,662 of record CAZAMI010000046.1, read on the forward strand.
TGATACTCTAACCTGCATCTCTTCAATAAAATTCGTAGCTATAAGTCTTTTTAAATTCCTACTTAGCTTCTTATGATTTATTCTTAACCTCCTTGCTAATGATCTAAGGCTTAATGGACCGTCATTCATTAATATCACAATTATACTCACTCTAACGTCATCATTTAATAATGAGAATAATCTTATTACCAAGCTCCTACAATTACATCTCCCCTGGAATTCCTCATCAGACAATACTTCCACAGCTCGCTACGTGCTAGGTAACTCTGTGCGCGAAGGCTATTAAATCTTTTAGAAGGGCAAGTGGCCTCTATGGGGGGATTAACTAATAATAAATAATTACCTACATCTGTAACAATTGCTTTTAAATAAATGCTACAGACGTATAGCTAAAACTATAAATACACTTTAGGGCAGATTTTTACCTATTTTAACTACATACATGACATCCCTATCTACTATAAAGTACTGTAGTTCATCCTCCTTATTAGATTGTAGCTTGAGAATAGGTCTTTCAAGGAGTTTAGCTAACTTAACTAATTCATCTAGATCGCTTAGCGATACTGCCATAATATTAGATCCTCCAGGTATGTTATCTGTTGATACTATAATATCTGAGTACTTTTTCTCAAACCTTTTTATCATATCAAATGATTTAATTCTCATCGTTATAAGCATGGCTGATGTAAGGCATGAAACACCTAATACCATTAGGATCATAGACACTAATCTAAGTGTATTTATATTAAGACCCATTATTCTAGATTCCTCAACGCTTTTAATCTTCTTACTTATGGTTGCAGTACTGCTTAAATTCCCTTTAACTATGATTCTATTACTAGGCTTATCTACGGTTAATGTAATTGAGTGTATGAAGGGATCCATGATAATCCTAGACCCTACTTTTAACTTAGGTTTTACTAAAGCATCTATGGCAATATCAAATGAGGATAGCTTAAGTCCTAACTCACTAGTTAAGTTACTCATGAACTTCACTAACTTACTAAGGTTAAGATCTAATCCCTTAGTAATATATTGGGAGTTTTTAAATGGTTCACTAAAGGTCATGTATGTTTTAGACCACCCATCAGGATGTACCACCCTTACCGATATGTTAAGATTACCTGAGGCAGTAGCATTTAGGTATTTTAGACTGTAATTTACGTGTATTACCTTAACTATAGATAAGTACATAGGTATTTTAGGATTATAATCAATTAACTCGCCAAAGACCTCATTAGGTGCTAACTTAAACTTTAATGAATATTCAGATTTCCTCATAACGCTATAAAGAGTTCTCTCCTTAATTATGTAAGGCTTTCTAATAAATGCGGTATAACCAATAACTCCAGCTATGGGTAAAATGATTATGGAAGCTATTAACAACGATGTACCCAAAGACTTTAAGAGTTTCCTCGAGACCATGTTAACCTCACCAGTAAGTACCGCTTCTCTTAAATTTAAACTTGCGTCTCCTCAATAACTTCATGAGAAACATCATTATAGCGGTTAAGGCTACGAAAACCGCCACCATGAATTCTTCAGAGTACTTAAGTCCTTCCCTAAAGACTATAGTAATCCAGCCTAATTTAGGTATAGAACCTACTACTTTACCTAATACAGCCTCCTTACGTACAATAAGTGGGTCAGGCTTTAAGTATGCATCACCTTTAGTTCTAAAACCTCCTTGAACAATCTCATAAACCCTATGAACAACTACCTCCTTACCACTAAATATAAATGCTATCACGTCACCTACCTTGACGTTACTGATAGAGCCCACAGTAATTAGTACGATATCACCTACATCATACGTAGGTCTCATACTACCACTAACAATAACCAGTGGTACTACCTTAAAGTGTAGGGTCATGAGTACTGCTACAACAAGTAATAATGAGATTATCTCAGGTATGTATTTCCTTAACTTCATGAACTTACTGAATTTAAACATATCCTTAGAAATACCCTTAAGCCTCTGCACAGAGTAAAGTATGACGAGCAATATTCCATAGTATATTATTGATTGAAAACCGCTCCAAACTACTCCTAATTCACCAGTGCTGGGAAATAATGGCGAAAATCTAGAGAATCCATCAACTATTAACCTAAAGGCTACAGCTACCCCGAAACCTCCCAATATATGTAATGACGATAATATCATACTATAAAATAGTCCAGGTAGAAAGTTAATGGGTACTTTAGCAATACCTAGAAAGTAATCAATTAATACGTATACTGTTGAGCCGAAGATTAACCCACCTAAAGTACCTAAGATCATCTTACTCCAGAATCCCCTAACAGTCCCTATTAAAGCTGATCTACCAACTTCAACACCCACAATTTCTATTAAGAATATAGCTAAGCTAACTAAGATA
>CAZAMI010000047.1:0-8950 GCA_964486465.1 uncultured Desulfurococcaceae archaeon
GCCCTTGTAGGTAGTGCGGCACATGCCGTCATTAAGTTTAGCTCAGCACCTTCATCAACTATTACAATATTATGAACAGCTTGAGCAGTACCTTCCCTATGTATAAATAGGCATGCTTGAAGCGGCTCATGAACCTTGATACCTGGGGGTACGTAAATAAAGTATCCATGCCTTCCGTAGAGTTCAGTTATGGCTGTATATTTATCTAGGTCTACAGGTATAGCTCTCCAATAATAATCACGTGCCCAACTAAATTTCCTAAGAGCTTCCTCAATGCTCATAACGTAAACACCATACTTCCTGAACCTTTCAGTAACGTATGTACGTATTACGCTCGTATCTAATTGAAAGTATGTACCACTGACAGATCTTTCATCAACATCAACACCCATAGCTTTAGATCTTTCTAGTAAAGGTTTAGGAAGCGCCTTTAAGTTATCAACAACAATACTTTCGGGTACTTCCCAAGAATACTTTCTCAGATCTATATCTATACCGTAAGGGGCTTTCTTATCTATCGCATTCATAGCCCTTTCCTTTAAGACTTCCCTCCAGCTCATTACAAGCACCTCATAATTCAGTTAATACTTGATACCCTCTTTCAAGAAGTCTAGGTATTATACTTACGTCACCTCGATAGGCTATTCTACCATTAATCATAACATAGAGTACGTCAGCTCTACTTAAGTATTTAACTATATGCCCTACATGGGTAACAAGCAATACTGATGTGCCATCATCAACTAATCTAGAAATTATCGTTGCCAATTTCCTAACGGTGTCTATGTCAACACCACTATCAGGTTCATCAAGTAAGCAGATTCTGGGCTTCTGAAGGATTACAGTAAGTAATTCGAACCTCTTGATTTCACCACCACTAAAACCTAGGTAGAGCTCTCTGTCTAATAGATGCTCAATATTAAATTCCTTAATAAGTTTCTTTAAGTATTCATCAACTTTACTCCTATGGTAAAGCTCCATAAGCTTGATAAGTAGGTATCTTGACTTAACCCTTACTTTTGGAGGGTTCTGATGAGCTAGAGCTATACCTAGTTTTGCTCTCTCATAAGGTTTAAGATCTGTTATGTCTTTTCCATTAAACAGTATGTTGCCTTTAACGACTCTATAGTCGCTAATGCCCATAATGGCCTTTAATAGCGATGATTTGCCGGCACCATTAGGTCCCATCAGTATGTGTATCTCACCTGTACCTATACTTAATGAAGCATCCTTAACAACTATGAGATCGTCAACAGCGACACTAACGTTCTTAACCTTAAGCATACTACTTGCCACCTCTACTAACTACCTTAATAATGCAGCCAGGACATGAAATAATGCACTTACGTAAATCACAATTCTCACACTCCTTGAAGCATTCAGAATCGCTTTCTAATGAAATAAAACAAGGGATAAAGAGTGGTTTAACCATCCTTACAGTTTCAATGGAGATCTTCTTAACTTTAGGTATCTTTCTAATTCTCTTCTCTATAAATGCTTCTAACTCTCTCATGTCTTTATATATGGTGAGTAATGTTAAGTTATAATCACTACTTTTAATCATTAGAAATACTATCCTTAAGCACTTACGAAGCTTTTCTAACTCATCGTTAATTAGAGCTATATCCTCAATTTCAACGTTAATCAATGCTATATTAAATCCTAGCTTCATAACATTGATGTTTGCTTGAATTCTCACTAGGTTACTTTCTATGAGTTTTGAGAGTCTAGCCTTAACGCTTGGATGACTTAACCCTACTTTCTTACCTAGCTTAACCAAACTTGCTCTACCATCTCTCTGTAACTCATTAATTATCCTCCAATCTATTTTATCCAAATTTTCAATTTGTATAGACATTATAGTACACTCCCTACAAAATGTAGATTATATGCTTCAGTATTAAATATTTTTGTTAATGTGTTGGTCTTGATGATTAAGCATCATTCTTAAATCAATAAGGGTTATGTTAGTACTTTATGTAAAGCCTTCTTAATCCTGATTATATCTTCATCCCCTACCTTCCCTTTAATTGGTATTATATCAACTACCTTAAATTTAGAGCCCCTAAGTAGGTCTTCAAGCCTTTTAACCACCACAGATCCCCAACCGTAGACTACTAATGCTATGAGAGGCTTCACGATATTTACTTTATGTATTAACATCCTAATAACATATTCAAGTTTAGGGAATATGTTAGCCTCATAGGTAGATATGCCTAAAATTAAGGCTTTGGAGTCATACACTTCACTTAATATATCACTTAACTCACTCTGCACTTTATCAGTGAACTGAAATACTATAGCTCTTAATCCATAACTTGAGTTTAACTTTCTTATCTTATTGACCGCATCCTCAACAAAACCGTACATGGAGCTATAAATAATTACTACTTTATCACTTACAGTACCTGCCTTAGCTAATCGGTAATAATAGTCAATTATTAGTTTGGGATTATTCTTCCATATCAGTCCGTGGGCTGGAGCAATTACCTTTATGTCTAGGTTTAGCTTCATGAGCTTATCTATATTCTTAACTATGAAGTCCTTGTAGTGGCCTATAATGTCGACAATATACTTTTTAACATAGGGTTTATACCATTCAATGACATCTGAACATTCATCATATAAAGTTGGTGGTATACCGAAACCCCCGAAAGCATCGCATGTCAACAATACCTTCATATTCTTCACATACGTCATTACAGTTTCTGGCCAGTGAAGCCATGGTACGAAAATAAACTGAAGTTCCTTATCGCCGAAAGAGATCGTTTCTAAATCCTTAATGGTTTTAAACCTTGGTTTAATACCGTAAAATGACTGTAACATGTCTTTAACTAATGGATGCCCTATCATAATAGCTTCCGACCTGATTTCTTGAAGTAATCTAGGCAGTGATCCGCTGTGGTCAGGTTCTATATGATGAATTACTACGTATTTGATGCTTTTTAGATCAATTACTTCCCTTAAGGAATCTATGAATATGTCAGAGAAATCCTCTTTCCATGCATCAAAAAGCATGGCTCCTTTATTAGTTAAGAGTAAGTAGGAATTATAAGTAACACCTTCAGGTATGTACCATAATGCTTCGAAGTACTTTACTTTATCGTCATCTACTCGTAGTACATATAAGCCCTTGATTAACTCATCAATATATACCTTAGGCAACACCGTACCCTATAATGATGTGTTATTAAGTTCTAAAATTGTTTATTACTTAACTTAGTATTTTACTCTATCCTGGCGCTAAGATATCCTTCCGTAAAGCTTTAATGCCGCTTCTATTAAGTTCCTACTGTTACCTCTGTTCAATTCTGTTAAGAGGTTATCATCTACACGTATGTGATACTTATTAAGGACGTACCTAGCTATGGCTTTGTCAAGTATTCTTAAAAGTCTCTTCAGGTATTACCTTACTAAGTACTTCATATACTTTATTAGGTTCTTCAATTATCGATGTAGCTAAATCTTTGCCTAACCTTAACCTTACATGAGATTCAAGCATCATAACTAAACCAGGTGCTATATCGGAAAGCACTTTATGAAGGAATGTCTTTAATGCCATCTTAACATCACTCATCTCTTCCCCCATTCTTATCACCTTATGTGCGAGATCCCTTAGCATACTCTGACTTCTTAATTATCTCAGCAACTTCCTCACGACATCTCTCAAGCTCATCCTGACTTAATACTATAGGTGATTTACCTCTCTTCCATATATAGAGGAAATACTTAAGTTCTCTCCCACCTTCTCTGCTTAAGTAAAGCTTGAATACTAAGTCTGCTAATGATGCATGCCATTGGTATCTATCGTCATATGACCCCATCCTAATTATGAGAATACCGAGGTTCTTTAAGTGCAACATCTGGTTTAATAATCCTGTACGCCAGCTTATTGGATCTTCAATACCAGCAACTATATCAACGCCGTGAAATATTACAGCATCAGGCTTTAGATCTTCAACAAGCCTAATCTCCCAGAGACCTAATTGACCCGTACCCATACTTGCAGGATTAATTCCTTTTATGATAAAGTGCTTATTAATTAACTTCATAGCTACTTCCTCACTCACACCAATATCCTTTAAGGTACTTATCATCAATTCCTTGAGTTCCTGGGGTGATGATTTATAGCTGACCATAAGAACTTTCAAGTTATTTACATATGCAAAAGCGAGGAAGTGAACGTATATAGGTACGGGTCTTGCATCAGATGGGTAAGTTATGTAGACTATCTGCCCCTTCTGGATAAAGCCGAGATACTTACGGAGAGCTGAACAATGAAGTACTAGCTTCTTATGCTTAGGTGGAGGTATCTCCTCAAGAACAACTGGCGCGTAGGTCACAATACCCTTACCTTCAACTATGGTGAAGGGCATTCTTGCTAATGTGATGGCAGCTCCTCTAACCTTTCTAATTTCTAAATTCCTTATTAGTAGGTCACGTTCGATTTTATGTCTCAAGATAATTATTATATCAGCTACAAACTCTATGTCACCTATTTCAATTCTCTCTTGACTCATAGGTACCTCAGTAATTAATACGACAACACCTTTAATCATGTCAGGAAGTTCCGCAAAGAAATTCTGTAATACAGATCTAGCTCTTATACTACTACCTATAGCCTTAAGTAGCGGGGTTATCGAGTCTATAACAAGTACCTCAGGCTTAACACTAACTATTAACGATGTAATGCCTTCAATGATTTCGTGAACAGCGTCGGCATTAACTACTAAGGGGTACTTAATGAAGTGAAATAGCTTCCTACTTTCTATAAGGTTAAGATCTATTCCAAGTTTCCTCATATTCCTTAAGAGCTTTCTCTTACTCTCCTGGAATGAAATATATAGACACTTATGTCCTTTCAATGTATTAGTATAACATATGGTTGAAGCTAGAGTGGTCTTACCAGAACCAGGATGACCCGCTATAACTATTGACGTCCCTGGAGTTAGGGCTTCACCTAATAATCTATCTAAACCATCGACACCTATACTAAACCTTACTTCCATACCTAAATAACCCTATATGCTATTTGATATAACAGCAGTTAAACTTGACTTCATCGTTCGCCTTGACGCCGTATATGATCTTAAATTACACTTAGTAGACTCAGACAGTTAAGTCTCGATATTACAAGCCTAACTTCAGGAAAATTATAGGTATTAAAGTGCATTTTCCATAATACATTAGGATCAGGTGTTGTGATTATAGCTAAACATAACTCTACACTCTAGGCCCTAGCATAGCCTATATCAACTTGATCTCTATTTCAGGGTTAAGATCTTTTAAAGCGTTAATTACGTATCTAGTTAGTTTTGTGACATCGGTAGCTCTTACAGGTATTGCGAGTGGTATTAGTTCCACTGAGAGCGTAGTTGAGCTATTTGATACTGACTCTATGAATACCTTACTCTCTTCGAACCTGAATGGTAATTCTGATGATATTCCTTTAATTTTATCAATAACCTTCATGTTTATATTCATTAATGCGTCATTACCTCCTAAGCCATTTAGCTTCAATCTTAGGAATATTCTCGGTCTATACTCCCTAATTATTGAGTTTACAAGTAATGAGTTTGCTATATACGTCTTATTACCATGTAAATCCTCTAATACTGAATTGAATAATTGTACGTCAATTATTCTACCCTTAAGTGCTTCACCTGTTCTCGGTATTACAATCTCTATCCATGAACCCTTTGTAAATCTCTGAAGATGTACTGTTATGAATGCTGTAAACTCCTTAATCTCATAGTAGAACAGTAGGAATGTTAAGACACCTATTATTACAGCTATGACGTAGGGAGTTAGTGATGCCGTAATTAAGTGTATACTTACAACGATTATTGAAGCTATTATTAGTATGTCGAGAACCTTAATAATTATGGTTCTAGCACTAAATGATATAACCCTATTGCTGGCTAGTGTATTAACGAACCAAACTATCAGGAATCTAGTAAGTACTACAGCTATGACGAAGACTGATATGTTGATAATTATCCTAGTTACCTCCTCACTAAGTACTTGCGTGATTATCGAAGTATCCAAAACTCACTTACCCCTTAAACACCTTTATAATATCGTCGCTCTTAGTTAAAACCATTATTTGGCTACCACTAAGTAATTTACTATCCTTGTCAGGTATCTTAACATTTATCCCGTCAAATATGAAGAGAACGTAAGTATCAGGTGGTAGGTCCACCTCCTTAAGACTTTTACCAACAACTTTATCAGTTTCAGTAATAGTTATCCTAAATAATTTGTAATCACCAAATACACCCAGGATTTGAGGCTCCCTAATGCTTTCAAGATATCCTTTAACTAGGTCAGCAGTTACTGCTGGTACTGATATAGGTATCCCTAAGCCAAGCTGAATTATTAACTCAGCTATCTTAGGATCCTTAACTCTAGCAAGCCTCAATGGTATATTGTATAGCCTAGCTATGGTTAATGCGAAGACATTGACCTCATCCCTATCCGTTAGGGCTAATACGGCGTCTAGGTCAGGCATAGATATATCTGATGTGTATATGCTTATGTCCGTAGCATCCTTATTAATGACTATTACGTCATACTTACTACCTATGTCTGCGCATTTATTTGGATCTTTCTCAACGATAACTGCTTGATTCTTCTTCAAGTTTAGAATTCTCAGTAATTCCTTAGTTACTACACCACCACCTATGACGAGTATCTTCATTACATTACCACCACAACCCTACTAATCAACTTCGCGTAAATAGTTAAATAAGCCTTATGTAAATAATACTCTTTACGTTACCATTTGAGTACATATAGCGCTTTCCTACTGACTATTAAAGATATTAATAGTAGGATTGGCACATATTCTAGGCGTCCTGAAAGCATGAGTACCATAATAACAACCTTAACAAGTAGTGGTGAGTTAGGTCCTATGACGCCTACACTTAATCCCACACAGCTAGCTGCCGATGTAGCTTCAAATAATGCATCGATAAATCTGTAACCCTCAATACTTATTAATGTAGCACCTATGAATACCATCGCTGCATGCATTATAGTTATGAATAGGGCGGTAGATACATCTTCCTCAGAAATCTCAATTCGCTTAATTACAACTCTACGTGTAGCGTAACTAGGCATTATCATTTCTGATGCAACATGCCTTAACTTCTTAAATATTATCATTAACCTCAGTGCCTTAATACCTCCAGCTGTTGAGAACGTCATACCACCTATATACATTCCCATAACGAAGATAGCTTTAGTTACATCTCTTAAATCCCCTAAAGAACCAATACTAAATCCTGTTGTAGTAATTCCAGATATGGAATTAAAGAATCCAGCTATGACGGAGTACGTTAATGGGAACTTCTCTACAAATATATATGAGAGAGTTATGAATGATGAGATAGTTACTAATGTTAGAAGGTAATATTTCAGCTCCTCTGACTTAAGTAGGTACTTCATCTTTCCTGTAACCAAGTTATTTATGTCATAGAAATTCATTCCCCCTATTATCATGAACACAACTATTGGTACTACTGTAAGAGGTATTTTCTGGTAAATTATGGCGTAGCCGGCATCATAGGTTGACATACCTCCTGTAGCGATTGTTGTCATCATGTGATTCAGGCTGTCAAAGATATTCATACCTGAGATATAATATGCTAAAGTACCAGTTGCGGTTAGTATCGCGTAAACTGAAAGTAATCTAAGTGCTGTACGGTAGAATGTAGCTTCTATCTTTACCGGTCTTTCAATACCGTAGAGTCTCCTAGCTATGTTGTAGAAGTAAGGTATGAATACCATGGCGAAGACCACGAATCCCAGCTCACCTGACCATTGCATTATCGATCTCCAAAGCAGTATTGAATGCTTTAAACCAGTCAGCCTAAACACCGAGAAGCCCGTTCCCGTAAATCCACTTATAGACTCAAATAACGCATCAACATAGGATGTTTTAGTTTCGTAACTAAGAGCTATGGCAGAGATCAATGGAATGGAAACCCAAGCACTAATACCAACAACTAATGCTTCAAGAGTAGTTAGCGCTTCAGCCTTAATCTCCCTAGCAATTAAACCTAAAGCTAATAAGACCTCACCAAAGAACAGAAATGTAATGCTTACAGGCTCACCGTATATAGAATCAACTAAAGGAACTATCAACATTAAAAGACCGAGTATAGCAAGAATGCCGAAATACGCTTTAACCATGCCCTTAATATTCACTTATCTCCACCTTAAGGTGGTAATACATTAGGGCATCATGTTAATCATTCTTACATCTAATTAATATATAAGCTTTTAGGATAGTTTAAAAGCTCTCCTGCAGTGGGGAAGGCTTAGTTAATGAGCTAATTCATTCCGATAGTAAAAATCTTCACACATTGTTATGTTACCTACCTAAGAATCTCTTAACACACTCTTTAACGCATTCTTCGAAAAATTTACCAGAGAAACCTTCCTCTGCGCACTTCTCCCTACATTCCCTTACTATGTGGTACCTATCTATGGGTTCCCGACTCAAATATTACTCCCTTATAAACCTGACATCAAGACCTTTATCTTTAATCTTTTTAATTAGATCGTCACTCCATTTCCTATTACCATATAAGACGAGTATGGCTTTAGTCCCTAATCTCTCCTTAATCCTGCTTAACTCATTAATCATGGAGTTAAGCCCTTTTTCGTTACTTACAACTCCTAGGACGGCGTTCATACCATTACCCTTTACGTAGATTAAATTATCTTCAACTCGAACGCTGAACCCTGCTAACACATACCTGGCAGCGACTTTACCTACAGCACCATACTTCTCCCTTAATACGTTAGCTCTATATATTCGCCTCCATGACATTGAAACCCCCTAGTATAACATGGTAGGAGATTAATAAGTAATGAAGTCTTTGAGGCAAACGCCCTTTGAACTTATTTACTCCTTAAGCAAATAATTCCCGACTTTAGACTG
>CAZAMI010000048.1:0-8381 GCA_964486465.1 uncultured Desulfurococcaceae archaeon
CCGCTTCCTCTACCTTACTTATTATGTGTCCCATGTCAGGGATTATGTGTGCTTCAAAAGTTCTTCCAAGGGCTAGTAGCTTAGTCATATACTTTATTACCGGTATTAATGGTGTTCTGGTATCGTTCTGCGGGTGTATTATGCATAGTGGTGCTTTAACTCTTTCAACATACTTTATTGGGGATCTATCCTTAAATAACTCCTTCCTTCCAGCAAATAGTATCTCCATGAATTTCTTAAAGATTGCATCACTTAATTCGTACATTTCCTCCCAATCAACAATACCTGCACCAGCTACACCACATCTCCAGATGTTTGGGTACTTACCTAATGCTAAATACGTCATGTATCCTCCATAGCTATAACCCATAATTGCGATTCTATCCTTATCAGTAATACCGTTCTCAATACCCCACTTAGTAGCATAAACTACATCTTCTAAATCACCACCACCAGGATCACCTATATCTAGAGTTCTAAACTTCTCACCATAACCTGTTGAACCTCTAAAGTTTGGTGCTAGGACGTGGTACCCGGTAGCTACTAGGGATATGATCATGGCTCTCCAAGCATCAGCAACTTCAGACCACGGACCTCCATGTACAAATACTATTGTAGGACCTGGTTTAGGGGCTTTATTAGAGGTTATTACATACATAGGTATTTCTAATCCATCGAATGACTTATACTTAACGAAGAATCTATCACCAAAAGTTTTAGCTATGTCGTCAGGTACTCTGTTATCGATTAGCGTAGTGGTCTCCCTAGTCTTTAAGTCAATCCTTAAGATCCTAGGTGGTGTGACGAGGTTTGAAGCAGCTATGAATACGTAGCTATCACCGAAAGCAGGTAAGCCGTGAATTACACCCTCAGGTGTCGGTACTTCGTACCCATCAATAAATAACTTCTCCCTGCCATTCTTTTTAGCAATAACCCATATCTTACCATCAGGTAATTCCCCATATATACAGTGTTCCGTAGGTGAGAAGTCATAATAGTCCTTACCACTGAACCTTAATTCCCTAACCTTATTAGTCTCAACATCGTAAAGGTAAAGCTTATTCTCGCCTTCAAAATCGCTCTCAAAGAGTACCTTACCATTCTTCAAGAGTATTGGTGACTTACTTATAGAGCCTACTCTTGGGGTATAAATCTTAACTTCATTAGTTTTATAGCTGTAAATGAATAACTCGAAGGTTCTAGGATCACCTCTTAAGTTACCAAATCCAACTACGTAATTATCATTTACATCAGTTACGAAGGTAGCTACTTTAAGGTCTAAGAGCTTTTCCCAATTACCCGTAAAACTCACTTGATATAGCCCTAGTCCCCTCATGGTGGCTCCAGTAAAGACTACCTTCTTACGATCATAAGACATACTGAATATCCTCATAGGCTCTGTTTCAGCGATTAACTTCTCATCACCGCCCTTAACATCAACGTAGAAGACTCTATGTAGCTCTCTACCCCTAGTTACATCCTTAGTAAATATTATGTAAGGTAGTTCAGGCTTTACTGGAGTTACTGAAGCTATAGGTTCCATAGTTAACCTTCTAATATCTTTACCTTCATAATTCATGGACCATAGGTTAGTAATACCTTCTCTAGTACTTATGAATGCAATCCTACCCTGGGTTTCACCAAGTACGGCGTAGAGAGGGATCTTAACAAGTACCTCTAAGGTTCTAGCTATGGCTGTTATATCTAAAGGCAGTGTAATCACCAAGGTTAATGTCCGCTGGTATATATTAAGGTTTAATAACATATTGTTGCATCATGCACGTTAACTATGTAGAGACTGATTAAGTGGAGACTAATGAAAACTTTTATTCGCGTATCGTAAAATATACTCCAGACCCGGTGACTCAAGAGTTCCTTATACCTAAAGTCACTATATCCTTTTAGGTTTATGGGGGTTCGACATGACCGTAAAAATAGTTGTATTAGGTGCTGGACTAGTTGGTACACACTTTGCTGTAGGTCTTGAAAGGATTAAAAGCGGTGAATTAGAACCGTACGGAGTACCATTAGCTAAACATAAATTAGAGGTACCTATAGAGGATCTAAGTATTGTCGGTTTCTTCGATGTTGACGAATCGAAAGTTGGGAAAACAATGTATGACCTAGCATTGAAGACCCTAGGTGATATATTACCTATACCTAAATCACTGGCAGATATTCAGGTATTTAGAGGATTGCACTTCGGCAGCCTTTCAGGACTACCATTCAAGGCTAAGGGCCTTGAGGAAGATTACGGAGTAGAGGATGGTGCTCAGAAATTCCTTGAAGTTATAGATGATTTAAAACCTGATGTAGTAATAAATGTAATAACCACTGAGAATGCATCACCATTTAGCTCTAAGGAGGAATTATCTAAAGCATTTAGGGAGGGTAAAATATCGGCTAGTCAAGCATATGCATACGTACTTAGTGAGTACTTGAGGAAGAAAGGTATTGTGTTCACTAACTTCATACCATCACCTATAGCAAATGATGAAGCAATAATTAAGCTATATGAGGAATTAGGAGGTTTAGTCTTTGGTGATGATGGCGCTACGGGGGCTACACCATTAACAGCTGATCTTCTAGAGCATTTAGCACAAAGAGGTAGAAAGGTACTCTCAATAGCTCAGTTCAACATAGGCGGTAACACGGACTTCCTAGCGTTAAGTGAGCCTCAAAGAAACCTAATGAAGGAAGTAACTAAGAGTAGCATTGTTGAAGACATACTAAGTTACGATGTACCGCACTTCATTAAACCTACAGGATATCTGGAACCCCTTGGAGATAAGAAGTTCGTATCTATGCATATATGGTGGAAGACCTTCAATGGCTTAGAGGATGAATTAATAATAAATATGAGAATAAATGATAGTCCAGCACTTGCTGGATTAATAGTTGATGCTGCGAGAATAGGTACGGCGTTATTAAGGAAGGGTATTAAGGGTACGATATACGAAGTTAACGCTTACTTCATGAAGAGACCCGGACCACCAGGTAGCAGGAACATGGCTAGGGCAATAGCTTATTATAAATTACTGGAGAAGCTAAAGAATTTAGGAATACTGATTAGCTAAATCAAACTATTTTTCCCTTAAAGTATACCCTTCCCAAATCCTCTTCTTTCTCTCAAATTCGTCCCTATTACCTATGGGCTTAGCAGGTACTCCTGCAACTACGGTCTTGGGCGGTACATCCTTAGTCACTACGGAGCCTGCAGCGATAACGGCTTCTTCACCTACCCTAATACCCGCTATGAGTACTGCATTAGCACCTATTACAACGCCATCATCTATCTCAACACCAGCTAATCTCCTCGATGGCGGATACTTATCATTAGTTATGATGGCATATGGACCCAAGAATACGTTATTACCTATCGTAGTACCTATTGGTATAAACACCCCTGACTCGATCCTAACATTACTACCTATCCTTACATGCCCCTCAATAACCGTTAACGTTCCTACAACAACATTATCGCCAATCTCAGTATCTTCACGGATCATGACATTATGCCCTGTCTCGACATTATTACCTAACTTAACTCTTTCGTAAACAACAGTTCCAGGTCTCAAATGACATTTCGCACCTATTATAGAACCAGAACTAGCTTCATCCAGAATCCTCAATAAGGAGTGCTCAATGACTTCTTCAGAACTTAATATCTTCCTTAATGATGATCTGCATGGGTACCCAATAATAACATTTAAGTCAATTATTGAGTCGTCACCCACCTTCGTAGGTCCCAGGATAATGGTAGTATCCGATATGATTGACTTAGGGCTTACCTTAGCCTTACCTGATATGAACAAGTGCGTCACCTAATACTTAATGAGGTCCTCTGATAAAAGTCTTGAATTTAATCAAAACTCTCTTTTCACACCTTGATCACACTTAACGATCCACCCGTTAATGGCACCAGCATTAAGACCTTCCTTAAGTACTATCCAAGCATCTTCGTAATTACTCACTAAAGCCACCAATGAACCACCTAATCCAGCACCACTTAACTTACAGCCTAGAGCTCCAGCATTAAGTACGGCATTCCTTATCTCTTCAATTCTGGGTAGACTAACATCGTAGAGATCCCTTAATAATTCATGCTGATAATTCATGATTAAACCAAGAATCCTTAACTTATTATTAACATCTTTTCTAGATATGAGCTTAGGTACCTTAACCTTAGGTATATCTAACACTTCAATAACTTTATTAATGCTTGGTGCTTTTCCTTTCATTGTTGAGATAGCTATTAATGTTGATTTATGCATTTTAAGTGTGAATAATATTCTCTTTCTCGGTACTTCACTCAACCTACCTATATAAGGTATTAATTCATCTTCTGATAAAAGCTCCCACTTGGGTTCCCAGTAATGCTTTCCTAGCTTCGCCTTTAGACTACTTGGTAAGTCATTCATTGATAAGAGTTCATTAAGTCCTTCATCAATCTCTTTCTGCCTTAATGGATGGATATCTGCTGTTCTATGTCTTATACCTGAATCTAAAATAACGAACACTCCCTCATCGAAGGGTATTCTCTCAACATTACATGGTGGCCTAGTATTTATTAGTAATATACCACCATAAGCTGATGAATACTGATCAAGTCTTCCGCAGGGAATTCCCATAATGTCATGCTCGGCTTTATAAGCTAATTCAGCTACTTCCTTAACGGTCATGTTAATATTGAATAGCAAGGTGATAGCCCTAACTAATGAAACTTCAAGAGCTGCACTACTACCTAATCCCGCACCTATAGGTATGTGGCTCTTAACGTATATGTTTAAGCCTTTAGATAACCCAAGTTCTTGGTGAAGAACCTTATAGATCGCCATGATGTAATTGCAGAAGCTTCTCCTCTCAATATTTGATGTACTTACCTCGTTAATGTTAAACACGCACTTACACTCTCTTAATTCTAAACCGGATAAATTGTCTGAGAACGCACATACATTATCATCACTACGTATTGATAAGGCTACATAACATCTAAGGTTAATACTAATACCAATTACTGGTAAACCCTTATAATCTTGGTGTGTATTTAAGAGGTCAATCCTACCTGGTGCTGAAACTATAATGACGGGATCAACACCATACAATTCCTTAAATCTCCTCTTAATGCTAAGCATGGGTTCTGGTTTCATTAGTATTCACCCTCTTTATGACTCTCCTAAGGAGTGAAGCTACATGCTCAGGTACTGCATCATACGTAAAGTTACCGCCACCAAACTCCATCCCAGCAGCGTATTTTAATCTCCCACTCACTCTATACATTCCATAGATCTCTATGTGCAAGTGGTAATAGGGATATTCACCCTTAAGAGGTGATTGATGCATAACCATGATGTAAGGCATCGGCTTTTTAAACACGTTCTTAATCCCCTGAAGTGTTTTCTTTAAGATGTCAGATAGGGAGTTAATTTCGTTATCACTTAATTCATATATTTTACCGACGTGTCTTAATGGATAAATATGCACTTCAAAGGGCCAATGAGCCCAGAATGGAACAAACGCAATGAAGTCTCTATTCAAGTAAATTACTCTCTCCTTACTTTTAATTTCATCATTAATTACATCACAGAATATGCACTTACCCCTCCTTCTGAACCATTCACTAGAACTTTTTAGTTCCCTCATTATCTTAGATGGTATAAATGGTAGTACATATATTTGGCTATGTGGATGGGTAAGAGAGACACCTATTTCTTCACCCTTATTCCTAAACCATAGAACATAGTTAAAGTTATGATTCTTAGCATCTAGTGTTACGTCTATAATCTTCTTAATGACTTTAGCTATGTCATTTAAACCTAGATCGCTGATGTCATCTAAGTCATGTCTGGGTGTCTCGATAAGTATTAAGCATTTACCATAAGCAGGTGCCCTAATGTATGGCCACCTGCTTACGTCTATGCTAGGAGGTTTAATAGTAAGCATTGGGTACTTATTTTCAATTAACAGTACATCCCAACCGCTACCAGTCTCAGGCATACCTGGACAGAATGGACAGAATGCTTCAGGTCTCCACGGTCTTCTCTCCCTAACATTAGATACCATGACCCACTCCTGGAGTATGGGATCCCATCTAAGCTCCATTACTTCCTCCACGTATACACACCTAATTAATTCATAGTTGGGAGATAGCTAATTAATTATGGTATGAATACCTACAACATGCAATACTGTCATTAAATTATCTTCAAGACTAATGATAGAGTTACAAAGTATATAGTAAGTCCGATGATATCAGCTATGGTTGTGAGTAGGGGTGCTGATATGACTGCAGGATCTATTTTTAGTGCTGATGCAAATAAAGGTAGTAACCCGCCTATGACACTACATGACATAATGACCAATAGAACAGCTAGTGCTACAGCTATAGATACCGTTACATCGAAGCTAACACCGTAGGCGAAGAGGAACGCTACTGGTGCTATTGTAACGGATAATAGCAGTGACGTTAGTAACTCCTTACTTAACACTCTCAGTACGTCCTTAATTGTTAACTCCCCCAGAGCTAATGCTCTAGTAACTAAGACTGCTGATTGACTACCAGCATTACCCCCGGTATCGAGTATCATTGGTATGAAAGCAGCTAAGATAGCTATCTTCGATATTATGTTTGAGTAACTAGATACTATCCTAGCAGTTATGTTCTCCGCTAGGTACAGGAATATAAGCCACACAAACCTCTTCTTGAATAAGTCCTTAACCCTAGCTGTTAAGTAGTGCTCAACCCTCATAACACCACCAAAGAGTAGCATATCCTCACTCTCCTCCGTTAGAAGCACATCAGTTACATCATCAATGGTAACTACACCTAACAGCTTACCATCAGCATCAATTACGGGTACTTTAGTCATGTCAAATTTAATCATTAACTTAGCAACTTCTTCCTGATCAGTCATGGGTTCGACGGCAACGTAGTCCCTTCTCAATAACTTCTCCAATTTAGTGTTTGGCGATGCCTTAAAGAGCGACGGTATAGTGACATAACCTAATAACCTACCCCCCTCATCAATGATGTATATGGTGTCTGATATCTCATACTTACCTTTACTCAAATCATTTAATACTTCAGCAATTGTGATGTCTGCTCTATACTTAGGTACTGAAGTAGTCATTAATCCACCAGCAGTTTCCGGTGGGTAAGCAAGTAGAGGTCTTATCTCCTCAACCTTATCTCTGGGTAACAGCTTTAGCACTGCACGTCTTGTTGGGGGACTAAGTCCCTGAAGTACGTCAACTAAGTCATCAGGTTCCATTTTAGATAAAGCATTAGCTAGAATTCTTGGTGATAGTACTTCATCAACTTCATCAAGAATCTCTTTAGGTAGTTCCGGGAGTATGGAGCTAAGTAAGTCAGGAGATAGCATACTGTATATCTTCCTCCTAACATCCTCATCTACCCTGATTAACACCATAATGAAGTCTTCAGGGTGCATGAATGAAGCGATGTCGGGTGCTGCTGAGGGATTCCTACTTATGAATTCGGAAATAATATCTACAGAGTCAGGACCCACTTCAGCTATCTCAACATCATAAACGCCTCTAATAGCACCTATACTAGTTTCAAGATGCTCTGGAGATCCTTCATAATCGATAACGAATAGTAAGTAACCCATGCCCTCACTACTATATGCTACGCTGTAGAGTATGTTACCTTCATTGCCAGTTATTGAGGCACTAACGTCCCTTAATAACCCAGGTCTATCAACACCCTCAACGTAGATTACGTACCTCAATAGAACCACCTAACCTACACGTAATCAATTACATACGTAGTAACACTAATAAATACTGTAACTCTAAAACACTAAACTTAAACAGATATTATCTTCCAAAGACTATTCACTTATTTGAGTATGTCCTTAACATCTTAAAGATACTTGAGCTAAGCAAATAATCTAAGATTCAAAAGTTAATTCATTACATAAGCAGTATGAAGATATGTCTAATTAAATCATACTGATATATTCCATCATTAAGCATTACTCATAAAATGTATGCAGACAATAGTTATGTTATAGATTTCGTTACTTTAAGTTTTGACCTTACTCTCAACCTCAACAACTAATTTCTTAACCCTTTTTAATGCTTCCTCTACATCTTCCTTGTCGCACCATCCCTCATAGAGGCATGTATGCATTCCATTAGCGTACATCCATACTTCACGAACCCAAAGTCCAAGCTCTTTCACCATCTTTCTCATATACTCCCATAACTCACCATGACTAGTTAGCCTTCTCCTTTCTCTCCATTCGGCATAAGCTTTTACAGCTAGTGCCGCCGCACTCCAAACCTTCTCAGCAGCCTGCCCTACATCACCCTTCCGTAACTCCTCCATTGCCTGCTCCAATAAATCCTTAGCGACA
>CAZAMI010000049.1:0-8334 GCA_964486465.1 uncultured Desulfurococcaceae archaeon
AGCTAACGCGTTAGTAGTCTGGGTATTCACTACGATACCTCTATATGTGTGGGGTTGGGGTATGCCTATATCAACGACTCATGCAGCTGTATCAGCAGTTCTAGGTGTTGGCTTGGCCAAGTACGGGTTAAGGGGTGTGAAGTGGTCTACATTTCTTAGGATAGTTATATCATGGTTAATAACCGTACCTATAACGGCCCTAACATCATTAGGTCTTAGACTATTACTCATTAGGTTCCTAAGTATTTAAGGTTAAGAATAGTTAATTAAGGCATACTTTAATATATAACATTTATAGTTTTATGATTAGGGTGAATAACTCTGGATGGTGCTACGTGGTCATGGCTTGGTAGAAGAATTGAGCACGAAGTTATTAAGAAGGCTTTAGAACATCTAAAGAAGATTAGTGACACTGTGAGGGCTGGGTATGAAGTATTTACGGCATTTAAGGAGGGTTTAATGGATAAGGTTAAAGAGAATTATTTGAAAGTTCAGGATTACGAGGGCGAAGCCGATAAGATTAAGAGGTTAATAATTAAAGAGTTAAGTAGCGGGTTCATACATCCTATAGATAGAGAGGAGCTGATAAGGTTAATTCTAACTAATGATGACATAGCCACATACCTAAAGGCAGCTTCTAGGAGAGCTATATTAGTTGATCCTAAACTTATTGATGAGGAAATTAAGGACTACATAATTGAGATGTCTAAGAGAGTCGTTGAATCTGTTAAGAAACTTGAGGAAGCAGTTTTAGTCATAACTTTAAAGCCGTCAAGGTCATTAGAATTAGCTGATGAAGTTGAAAGGTTGGAGGAGGAAGTTGATGAGATAAGAATTAAGGCATTAGCTAAGATATTGGAGTTCTGTGATAAAACTAAGACTTCACTATGCATAATAGCTAAGGATATAGTTGACTCATTGGAGAACTCCGAAGATAGATGCGAGGATGCAGCTGACGTTATTAGATCCATAGCTGTCCTTAAAACCTAAAATGAACGGAGTTAAGCATTATGAAGCATACTTAAAGTTTTATGCTGACTTCAATAATTAATCACAAACATCTAAGGATATATCTTAAACCTCATATTTTATTAAAATTAAGTGAGTGAAGGTGGGGTCTAGTGCCAGTATACTTAAGGAGACATATAATGATGCGTGGTGAGTATGCTAGACTACTGCTTAGTGGTAGGAAGAGAGCAACTATTAGGTTAGGTAAGGTCATACCTAAGTATGATGAGGTAATAATACATAGTTGGGGTAGGCCTATAGCTAAGGCTAAGATAACTAAGGTAATCTATAAGAAGGTTAGGGATTTAACTGATGAGGATGCTAAGAAGGATGGATTCTCAAGTAAGGAAGAATTAATGAATGAGTTAAGGAATGTCTATGGTAACGTTAAACCTGATGATCTAGTAACAATTATTGAATTAGAAGTTATTCAGAGATTTGATGAGTTAATACCTGAAGATCCATATCTAGGTTTAAAGCCCGCTGATATAGGTAGGTTAGCTTTAAGGTACTTAAGGAATGAGTTATCAAACGATGAATTAAAGATACTTGAAGAATTAGCTAAAGGTAAGTCCATCAGGATGGTGGCAAAAGAACTTACTGGCTCATCTCTTAATAGGGGTAAGGTGAGAAGGATCTTAAGGAAGACATTAGCTATATTAATCAAGAAGGGCATATTAAAAGTTGAGGGTAGGAGAAAGCATAGTTTATGATTGATGAAGCCCTCGATCACTGAGTGACTAAGTAATGATGAAGGCAGGGTTTAACTGACGCTTCTCTTAAAAATGTAGTTATAAAACTAATTATGTACCTCCAGAAACACTTATCTCCTTCTTTACACCACCTTTAGAGATCTCAATTATCTTATTACACCTTACCTTCTTTAGGAAGTCAGTTAATTCATCTAGTGGTATCTTTATGGTGTATAGGTACCTCTTAGTTCTTGCTTTAACCTTAGCTATACCCTTCTTCTCATCCTTAACAACCCTACACTCAGATGCTCTACCACTTATTTCTATGAACTTATCCCTATCCTTAAGCTCTATAGGCATGGGCTCACCTCCCCAAACTAGTTTATGAGGTAATTAAGTCTTCTCACCTTCTCACTCCTTATATATTCCTCTATTAATTCTCGGTAGAAGTGCCATCAATACGGCATAATATGTTAGTTCTTCTCTAAGAACTACAGATTTAGATAGGAGCTTTATTAAACCCCCCTTACTACCTATCTCCCTAGTTCTGAAGTACTTATCGACTACTTCCTCAAGTTCTTTAGCAGTACCGCTTATGAGCTCTTTAGTAAAGTGTGGTGGTATCTGAAATGATGGTGATAATCCATAGGTTATCCAGTTATTTCTATCAGCTATTGCAGCTACCTGGACATCGAAGTATAAGTTATTGGTCAACTTAAACATACCAGCCTCAACACCTATTCCTAAATAGCATTCTTCATGACTTTTTAAGGCATTTAGAGCTCTATTAGTAGCTCCCTTAACAATTTCACTTAAACCTTTAGGTTGCGGGGGAACACCTGAGAAGACCTTACATGATATTATCTTAAAATCAGTGTAAAATCTACGTAAAGCTAACTTCACGCCCATTAACTTACTCTCATTAGTTGTACCGACACATACAATTAAGTACGTCATCTATAGCCGCCCACGAATTAAGTATTGATTACCTCTATTAATTATGATTACTTCACGTTAAATTTCATCATGAATCAGCCTAATACTTCTTACTCCTAGTACATTACTAAGTAGTCTACATTTATTTTTAATTACGCTATCTAGCTTGAGGACTTCATTACCTACTCTGCTCCATGTTATTTGGATTACAGCGTCGATATCAATAAAGAAATCCATACTAGCAACTCTGTAATTAGTGATGTTAGAGAGTATATTAGCAAGCTGAAGTATTGCAACACATTCTATAATATAGTCCCTTAAGTAAGAATCTACATTAATCTCACTCATGAGTTTTTCATCAGTAAAGTTATGATAGTAAGCTATCCAAGCTGATAAGTCTCTAATTAAATGTCCAAATACTTCAGTGACTTCCATTGAATTTCTAATCAATTCAAAGGACTTTATATTATGATGTTTAGGATCATACTTAAAACCTACATCATGTAACGCTGAAGATACTAAAAGAGCTATCTCCTCACTTTTAGTTAAACCGATGATGTCTTTCAAGGCATTAATTATTAAGGATGAATACTCAAGGGTTAGTGATGCATGAAGCAAGCCCTTGCCATAATTAAATTTCCTACCAAATACATATATAGCGTTAAGACCTCTATGTGTCAATAACTTAAGTACGTAATTGAATACTTTTATGTTACTTAGTTGATACCTTGAGAAATGTCTGAGATCATATCCTCCAGTAACTCTCCTTATTGCTTCACCTAAGTCATAACCTTTAAATATGAGGTACTGTACAGCTAATGTTCTTGACCTAGAGAGTCCTCTCCTACATTGTATTAATACTTTCCTGCCATTCATGACCTGGGATATCATTTCCTTAATTATTTCGTACGACTTAAGAATGGTATGTGTTAAACCCTCATCTATAGGCTCAAAAATAACTCTCGTACCGCTACGTCTAAGTTTATTTATATCATAAGTTAAGTTACTATCCAAAATAACGATTAAGTCAAAAGTACTTGATATGTTATAGATATCCTGACTAGTGATTATCGGTGAAACAGCGACGTAATCATCAATGAATTCATAAGACATTTAATCATCCCTTAAATCCCACACTTCTCATTTTTTCTGGATTAGTTAATCCTATTATACTTAAAGCTAACTTACTATCACCTAATAATTTAGTTAATAATGAGTATAGACTTTGCTGAGCAATAAATAAAACCTCCCTCCTAACCCTGGATAATCTATCAACAATGTCTATAGGGAATGGCACACCATTTACTGATGTTATACTTGATAGGTAGGCAACTACTTCATCAAGCATGTATTCACCGCTTAACTGAATTTCGATTTTAGTAGGTATTGAGAAGTAAGTCCTAATTAGTGGTTTATATATTACTACATTAATTGCTGAAGCAAGCGGTAAATGCCTCACAGCATTCTTCATCCATCTAAACCTCTGCCTTAATCTATCCTCATATTCCTCATACTTACGTAGGAAATCTTCATAAGCGTTAACTATGTCAACGTACGTTCCTAAGTTGATGTACTCGCCATTCCTTAGTATGTATGATGAGAGAGCTTTATCACTTATATCTAGGCTCGGATCACTTAATAATACCTGGATATCCCTCCCGTAAACCCTTTTCAATATACCCGTAATGAGTACACCTTCCTTATCGGCTAACTCTAATATGTTATTAGTCAATTTTACAAGTTTCTCATAAAGCTTAGGTGTTGTACCACCCCTACTTTTACCTATTAAAGCACCTGGAGGTACTCTAGGTATTAGCTCACCATCAATGATTACTATGTCAAAGGAGTACTCACCACTCGCTACCTTAGTTAAGACATCGTAAACATACTCCCTCTCAGCAATCTTTGAATACAGCGCAATTACCTTCTCACCTTCATCAACAAACTTAATCATAGCTGAGTTATCAAGCACTCTAGAACCGCATGATCCGAATTGTACAGCAACTCTATATATTATCCCTAACCTACCACCTGTTAACTCCATTGGTGGTGATGTGAATGATGTATCAATCGCTAAAGCACACATTCTTTTAGGATACCTCTTCGGTAACTTACCTATATATGGTATAGTAGCTGTACTACATCTCTCCCTCAATACCTTATTAACTTTCTCAATTACTTCCTTAAGCTCATTAAACCTACTAGCTATCCTAATTGCTTCTTCTTTTATAGAATTATGTATTAATCTTAAATTTAATTCCTCACTCAGTGACTCATCGATAAGGGGTTCATGAATTTCCTCATTAGACTTCATCGCACATCAACCACTCTAATAAGTATGGGTATTCTTAATGGATTACCTAACCCAGCTAGAAAGAATTCCCTTCTCTCAAGTAGGTGTAGGTATTCCTGCTTTAATCCAGCTAATGACATGAATGATGATATGTGGTCGTAATCACTAGGTGTTTGTAACTTACTGAAAAGTAATGTATTTACGTTATTTCTTACATCAGTATCTATGTCTATAGCTCTTTGAGTCGCTAAAACAAGACCCAATCCCCACTTCCTACCCTCCCTAGCAGTTCTAACTATCTGATCCAGTGAGGGCCTACAATTACGGCATGCATAGTGATGTGCTTCATCAATAACAACTAAAGTGTTAGCAGGTTTCTTATTACTATCAATAACTTCCCATAAGTACTTCAATAACACCGCTATCACATATCTCCTAACCTGTATGTCTTCAGAACTTAAGTCAATAACTACAAGTCTATCCCTTTCTAAACGATCAATAACATCGTTAGGAAGTAAGTACCTATTACTTAGCTTATTAAAGAACGAATCGCCAAGCCATAAATCAGTTATTACCGAGAGTCTAACTAACGTACCTTTCCTAGCACCTAATGAATCTGCTATAGACGTTAATATCTTCTTAAAGCATTCCTTATCCCACTTAAACCTAGACATTGATATGAGCCTCAAGAGTGTATCAACATCTATAGACTCAGTTATCTTCTCAATAATACCTTCATTACTTACTCTACACACACTCATGACGTTTAAGCATGCTCCCTTAATGTTTAATAACTTATCAACTTTTTGACATAATTTAGTGAGATCTTCATTACTACATTGCCCTAAACTACCACATAGCATGTATATCAATGTTGCTAGGGTAAAGTACTCATTAATGTATCTATCTGATGAGCTACCATACGTTATCCTCACCATGCTATCAGCTATTAAGATAGGGTCAAGCACCAAGCTTGACGCACTTATGACGTTATCTCTAAAGAATGGTATATAGTCTAAGCCGCTATGATCAAACACTAATACCTTCCATGAAGTCTTGCTTAACACCTCCCTAATCAATGCTACAACAAGTCTTGACTTACCACTACCTGTAGCCCCAACCACCATAATGTGGTGCCTTAAAGCTTCAATACTTATAGGTACCTCCATGTTCGAGTATTTATGACGACCGATGATTAGTCCATCACCGAGGTCTAACCCTAATGAATCGCTAGACTCAAGTATGTAGACCTTAGAGCCTGGATTAGGAGGTATTGATGGAATTCGTAACTTCCCATCAATACCCACAACACCTATGAGGTAAGCATAGCCTGTGGTATGTGGGTATGTACCCGAGTCAACAAGTGAGGGTTCATCAACATATGATGTTCTTTGCCAGGGATTTAGGAACGGCTCTAGTCTTCTTAAGTACCTAAGGATAGCTAGATACTTATGACCTCTACTCTTATCATCAATTACTACTAGACTCTCCTCCTTAACCTTACTCTCTGCTTTCTCATATATTATTACTGGGACATAGGCTGAGGTTGAACCACTACCAACAACACCTATTAACCTATCATCCCTCAAGTATTCACCACGTACATAAAGTACTAAAGTCTTATAATGGGTTTCTTAAATTGTCTAAGTAATACCTAAGTATTAGTACACCTCATTCGTAGTACAGGTATGACCACGTTATGATTGAATATGCCTCATTTAGAGGAATTCATTCCTTAGAAAGTTAACGAGCTCATGGATCCATCTAAAGTAATACCTTGGCTTAGGATTTACGTCCTGATTAGGATTATTAACTAGTATAGAGATTGAATTAATCTCATTAGCTGGTTTTACATCATAGACTGTATCCCCTACTATGACAACATCCTCAGGTTTAAGGTGGAGCTTATTTACGGTCTTAATAAATATTTCAGGATGAGGTTTACCCCTAACTACTTCATCACCACATGTAAATACATCAATGTACTGCATTATCCCTAAGAAGTCTAATATATGCATCAGCATATGATTAGGTGTTGATGAGGCTATAGCTACCCTGTAACCTAATCTCTTAAGTAGTTGTAGTAACTTCGTTACTCCAGGATAGAGTGTTATCCTTCCCTCCCCTAACTCTTTAAGGAATGCTCTATCCTTTAACCATCTGATTCTAGGGAATTTACTCATTATGTTGGGACCGAATAGCTTTATCATTATATCCTTACCGCTAAGCCCTATTAATGGTCTTAAATCATTCTCATTCACATTCCTAATACCTACGTAGCTTAATGCAGCTATCCAAGACTTAATATGTGCTTCAACACTATCTATTAATGTTCCATCTAGGTCAAATATGAAGGCTTTAACGCTTCTTAGTTCATTCAATGAGGAACCCGACGTTGAGGTCATTAGAGTACTTCCTTTCTTTCCTCCCTAGTCGGCCTCCTTGGTGTTGCCTGTTTAAGTATAGTTAGTACTTTACCCTCAACAGTATTCGCTAAGCCATCCATATAACTTACATCAACTTTAGTATTTAGGTAGTTAGCTATAACCTCAATAACTCTCTTTGCTGCTCTATAATCAGTCTCATCAAATTCGACTATAGGTGCCCATGTCTCACCTAGAACTACTACCCCGGGTATGTCATAGAGTGAAGCCCAACCAACGATAGCACCATTTATACCTGTTATGACTCCTTCATTAAGTGCTTCAGCCCCTAATTTAACGAATTCCTTAACTATTGAATCCCTATTACCTGCTACGAATACCCTCCTTAAGCTACCCACCTGAGGTACCACAAATGCTGCAGCAGCAATTACTGCCTTAACACCAGGCTTTTCAGGCTTAACATCTAATTCACCATTAAGGAATGAGAGTAAGGCCTCGCAAACCTCGTTTTGACCTTCAGGACTTGGTGGCTGAGTGCCTGCAGTAAATACTAGGGCATCACCTATATCGAAGATCTTACCCCTAAATAATGAGGATACACCATCCTTACCAACGACAAGCTGTGCTGGGAAGTGTGTTGAATAAATTTCAGCTACAAGTACACCATTAAATTCTTTAACAAAGAAGTTAGCGCTTACATAACCAACTTTACCCATGCCTGGTAATCCTACTATTAGGGGCTTTCCCTCGCTCTTGAAGTCTCTAATTAGTTTGACTTTTACAGCCATGAACTACACCTTCCTAAACATCCTATTAGTAACCGGTACGATACTTATAAACCATCTTAATAAATAATTGTGGAACTCGCAGACACCTCCGTTAGGAGTAGGGATGAAGCGAGGAGCTGGCGGGGTCATTCACACACCTTCTTCTCTCTTCAAGCAATAATCACTCCTCTCATTGAGATACTTAAGCTGCATTTCAACTATATCCTCTAGAGCTCTTCTTGGACTTGGTGATG
>CAZAMI010000050.1:0-8280 GCA_964486465.1 uncultured Desulfurococcaceae archaeon
ATAACACACCAACGTTCTTGCCATATACCTTACGTATTCTATCCTCAGCATCATAAGTGGTGAGTCCCCATAAGTCATCAGCGTTGATGAACTCAACACCCTTACTAGTTACGTGAATAAGTGTAGGCTTCTCAGCCTTGCCCTTAAGTACTAGTACGTCTATACCTGCCTTTCTCATCTCAACAGCAGCTCTAACACCAATATTACCGTCACCGTAGCCTCCTGTTAGCGGTGATTTTGACGCTACTACGAGCTTACCTGATGATGGTAAGGGATAGCCTGTTAGTGGACCTACAGCAAATATTAAGTGATTATTAGGAGATAATGGATCAACACCTACGGGATTTAAATCCCATAACAACCTTATAGCTAAACCTCTGCCACCAATGTATTCCTTAAGAGTAGTCGCATCGATATCGAAGTACTTAAACTTCCTCTCACTTAGATCTATGAGTAAGGCCTTACCATTCCAGCCCTTCACAGTAATCACCTAGTATTATAGGTATCTCTTAATAAAAAGAATAATTTTATATTGAGTCTTTAATTGCATCCTTTAGAATGCTTAACCCTAACTTAGCTTCCTCCTCACTAATTATTAATGGTGGTGCTAGTCTCACAGCACTCTTCCCGCAAGGTAGCAGAACTAATCCCTTGCTGAGGGCGTTCTTAACAACCTTATCCCTAACTTTAATGTTGTGTTCCTTACTCCTCCTATCCTTAACGAATTCAATACCCCACGCTAGACCTAAGCCCCTCACATCACCAACTATATCGTACTTATCCTTAATCTCCTCGAGATTCTCCCTGAACAGTGGTTCAAGCTTCTTAACATTCGGAAGGTAGCGCTTAGCTAGTTCAATTACCTTGGTGATTACTACAGATGCTAGTGCATTACCACCGAATGTATTGCTATGCATACCTGATTCCTTAAAGTCTAAGTCACTCCTAAATACCGTTGCACCAACGTGAACTATCCCACCACCAAGAGCTTTAGCTAAGGTTACGATGTCGGGTATTGTATTGAAGTGGTTTATAGCTAGTATCTCACCAGTCCTACCTATACCCATTTGCACTTCATCATCGACTAATAGCATGCCGTACTTATCAGCTAGTTTTCTTAACTCATTAAAGAATCCTTTCGGCGGTACTACATAACCTCCCTCACCTTGAATTGGTTCAAAGAATATTGCTGCAACCTCATCTGCAGGGATGTAGTGTTCTAAGACCCAATACTCTATGTACTCTATGACTCTAGAGATTAATTCGTCAGGATTCTCGTAACCATCGATATGCCACGGATTCCTATAAGGATTGGGATAAGGTACGTAGACCACGCCTGGCATTGTCGGGAAGAACGTCTTTTTATGAATAGGCTTGCTAGCTGTAAGGCTTAGTGAGCCCATGGTTCTACCATGAAATGCCCCTATGAATGTTATGAAGTACTTCCTACCAGTGGAAGCTCTAGCAATCTTTATTGCTGCCTCATTAGCTTCTGTACCGCTATTTGAGAAGAAGACCTTTTTATGGAAATCACCAGGAGTTATAGCTGTTAATGCCTTAGCTGCCTCGACCTGATATGGGTTATAGAAGTCCGTACCTGCAGCATGCGCTAATAGTTTTAACTGCTTTATAACTGCATCAATTATTTCAGGATGTGATGGATAACCAAAATTGTTTACTGCAACACTAGATGTGAAGTCAAGTAATCTATTTCCATCAACATCATAAAGCCATGGACCCTCGCCTCGCTGAATCACTAATGGTAAAGTTTGTGGTGAATGAGTTGATGTTGCTAGGTATTTTTCATGTTCCTTAATTACTCCTAGAGCCTTTGAACCAGGTATCTTATTCACTTGAGGTCCAAACTTCAATCTTGACTCCATAAAAATATCTTCGAAGGTAAATTTATACTTTGCTTTAATACATCATAAAGTTTTCAGGTAATAAGTATATGAGAGTGCGGATTTAGCACTTAACATCATGCTATAACTAAAGTCTTTGAAGCATCATCCTAATATCTTTCCCGTATCCCGTAGAACTTCATAGCCTGGTAGCTTCCTTAGTAGTTTCTTAACCATATCACTTCTCATGACTTCAATGAACTCCTTAACACTCCTCTTACTTAATCTATCCTTCCTAATTAGGAAGTCCACAATCTCTGTAGCTAGGGGTATGAACTCTAAGTTATACATTCTTGCAGCTATCTCAGCAGCTACACCTACATCAGCTCTACCTTGCGCTATAGCTGCTGCTACGGCCGTATGTGTCCTTACCTCATAATTATAGCCATTAATCCTAGATGTAAGTTCACTAAACTTCATTCCTAACTTCTTAGATAATTTCTTAAGTTGAATATCTATGAATACCCTAATACCTGAACCCTTAACTCTATTAACGAAGGTTACATCATTTCTCAATAGATCTTTAAATGTGTGTATCCTTTTAGGATTACCCTTAGTAACTATGAATCCTATCCTCCTTATATAACCCCTAAGTATTATAGCTCGTCCTTTAACACCTATTTTATCAAGAAATGGGACATTGTACTCTCCCGTATCTTCATCAAGTAAATGTGTTGGGGCTATATCTGCTTCACCATTTCTTATTGCATACCAGCCTCTTAATGAGCCTACACTCAATACTTTAGACTTAGCGATAAGTCCTGATTCCACTAATATCCTCCATAGAGCAATATCGTGACTTCCTATGATAGTTAATTCAGGTAGTTTAACTAACTCCTTAAGTAGGTATACATTAACTTCCTCACCCTCCATTATTAATTCCTTATCTTCACTTACGTAGACATAACCATCAGCATAGGTTAGAGCTGCTATAGATCCCGACGAAAACGTTACTGGATATGCTATCAAGCTCTTACCATCACTCACTATTGAGACTGGTATGAGCCATGAACGACCCTTACCTACTCTTAACCTGTAAGGCATTATTGCCTTAATCTCTCTTTCATCAATATCTTCGAGACCCATCAACTTAGCTATTATCGGTTTAACAACTTTATGGAAAACCATAGCGCATGACAGCGGGAATCCTGGCATACCTATGAGTAATTTACCGTTAACTACAGCGAATACAGTGGGTTTTCCTGGTTTTATCTTTAAACCATGAATTACTACGCCAGGATTACCTAAGACATCAAAGACCCTATATGTTAGGTCACCCACCCCAGCAGATGTACCACCACTGGTAATTACTATGTCATACTGGTCTAACGCCTTAGAAAGTTCTTTAAGCATTAAATCATAGTCATCAGGTAAATGCGTAACGAATTCTGCTTCAGCACCTAGTTTTCGTAGCTCACTCAGTAAGTAATAACTATTTGAGTCATAAATCATGCCTAGCTTAAGCGGCTTACCTGGCTCAACTATCTCATTACCCGTTGAGAATATAGCAACCTTAATCCTCTTATATACCTTAATCTTCCATATCCCTAAACCAGCTAAGAGAGCTATGTGACTTGGTTCTAACTTAGTACCTTTTCTTAGTACTAAGTCACCCATTGATATGTCAGAAGCTGTGAATGCTATGTTTTCTCCTGGTGCTACATACTTATATACTAATACGTCATTGTGATCTCTATGAGTATACTCTTCCATAATAACGGCATTAGCTCCTTTAGGTATTAACGCGCCAGTAGCTACCTCAACAGCCGTACCCTTAACAACTTCGTATTTAGGGATTTGACCTACCTCTATGGATCCTAAAAGCTTAAGCTTAATGGGATGTTCCTCATCTGCGCCATAAGTGTCTTCAGCTCTAACAGCATAACCATCAACTTCCGATCTATCAAATGGTGGGTAATCAATCGGCGAATATAAATCCTCAGCTAAGACTCTATTGAGTGCCTCATTTAGATTTACTTCCTCAACCCCCTTAGGCTTAAGTTCTACATACCTAGATAGCGTACTAAATACTTCATTAACACTACTTAACCTATGAAATATTCTCCTCCCACTCATGAAGTCCTAACCACCATAATCATAACGAATAGATTAATATGCGTAATGAATTACCGTATTCAAAAATACTTTATTTTGATATGAAATAGTGAAGTATTAGGTGTAAGATATTGGGAGAGTTCTTAAGAAGTCTTGTAAGTGTTGACGAAGCGATAAGGAGAGTAAAGGATGAAGTGAAAATTCACTTAGAAGCTACCGAAGTTAAACTTGATGATGCTTTAGGGCTTATTTCCTATGGTGATGTTTATGCGCCATACAATTTACCTTATTTTAATAAGGCAGTTGTTGATGGTTATGCTGTTAGAGCTGAAGACACTTATGGCGCATCACACGCTAATCCTATTGAGTTAAGAGTTATAGGCTCTATGAACATAGACTCAAATCCTGAGGATGTACCAATGCTAAGGCATCTCACAGCGATTGAAATCTCTACCGGTGCGCCCTTACCTAAAGGTGCTGATGCTGTAGTTATGTATGAAGATACAGAAAGAATAGATAAGAACAGAATATTGATATATAAACCAGTAGCTAAGTGGGCTAATGTAGCTAGAATCGGTGAGGATTTTGAGATCTCGCATAAGATTATTAGTAAAGGTGAGGTTATACAGGCATGGCACATAGCTGCATTAGCTTCTTACGGGTTCTCCTACATTAAAGTCTTTAGGAAGTTAAAGATAGCTTTAATGCCTATAGGTTCTGAATTAATTGAACCCAAAGAGCCTAAACCACCTGCTCCAGGTAAGATCTATGAGGGGACATCTTATTTAATATCATCTTATCTTAAGAGTCGTAAGTATTTCTCCATAACAAGGATTGGTCCTCTACCTGATGATGAAGTTAAGATAAAGTCCACAGTACTTAATTTATTAGCTGATCACGATGTGGTCATAACCATCGGCGGTAGTAGTGTTGGGAAGAAGGACTTAGTGGTGAAAACCTTAACTACAATACCTGGCTCTAAAATATTATTCAGAGGTGTAGCCTTAAGACCTGGACGTCCTGCGAGTGCTATGATAGTTTATGATAAACCCATCTTCATACTTTCGGGATTTCCTGTAGCAGCTCTTGCAGCAATGGACTTAATCTTCATTCCAGCACTAAAAAGAATACTTGGTATTAAAGAACCTGAAGAGCCTTTTGTTAAAGCTAGGCTTATTAGAAGACTAGTTAATGTTTCAGGTTATACTTCGTATGCTAGAGTTAAGGTTTTTAAGTGCGGTAATGAGTTATGTGTTGAACCGTTGAGAATTACTGGTTCCGGTGTACTATCTACTTTAATAAAAGGTAATGGAGTAGTTATTATACCTCCCAATATTGAAGGTTATGAAGCTGGCGAGGTAATTAATGTTAAGTTAGTTAATCCAATTTTAGATTAAGATCTCAAGCCTTTGCTAAAGCTAATGGAACGACTTTTATACCGAAAGCTGGATCAACATCGAAAGCTATACTGGTATCAGGAGCTGAAATCGCGCCACGAAGCTTAACTACTTTCATAACCTTTATTAATTTACCACCTATCTCAGTAAAACCTAACTTTATGTAGCCATCGCTGACAGCTCTAATTCTGGTTATGACATCACTAGGTATTACACTAGGATGTAGTGTCAATATTATTAACTTACCATATCTAACTAACGTTCTAACCCTAGTTAGGAAGTTTAGTAAAGAGTTTAAACTTGAATTAATGATTAGCATACTTAATGAATCGATGACAAATATGTCATATTTCTTTAAGTTCTTAGCCATGTATTTACTAACTATTTTAAGTAAGCGATCGGAAGTTAACATATTCCAGTCAATATTTCTCATGTGCAATGGTATGACTTTAATAAGGCCTTTCAGAAATTCACTACTTATATCGAGGCTTACCCTCTTGCTCTGAATTATGAACTCTCTTACTCCTAATTCCGTCGTTAGATATATGACCTTGAAACCCGACTTAACAGCTCCGTAGATTATCTGTTGAGTAAGTACTGTCTTTCCTGTTCCATGATCGCCCTCTATAACTAGTAAGAAGGGAAGCGGTATACCACCCCCTAATCTCATGTCTAATTCTTCATTACCTGTTGGTACAACTATTCCTTCGTCCTACATACGTGCTGGCATATTGAATCATCTCTTATGCTCTTTACTTTTTAATTAACTTTAATAATCCAGTTATTATCTGCAACTGAATTTCTGGACTCACATTTTCACTTATTAAGCTTTCTATAACTAACGCCATACTTCTTAATGCATTACCTAAGTCTTCACTCAATATTCCTGCCTTAACATAGCTATCTATGAGCTTCTCTAACTTATTCAGTCCTACTACGTTCAATACTTTATTTAACCATAGAGTTATATCCTCCAGTGATGCTGGATCCAGAACTACGCCTCCACTCTTCAATCGCTCATCAACATGTTTAACCTCCTTGACATCTGATCCCTCTCCCATAGTAAACGGGCTACTTAGCTCATCTATAGATGACTTAATGTCTATGAGTGCCGATTTAATATCAATGATGTTCGCGTTTACGTACTCTCTAATCTTAGTTAATTCATCCTCAAGTGACTTGATCTTATTTAAGACTTCAGAAGGTATTTTAACCTCGATACCACTTATATCCTCCCTCTCCTTCTTTGACTCCTCACCAGGTTCGTTCTTAGCTATATTACCCATGTTCTCGATACTAATTACATTAGTAGGTAATTGTGATGCCGTATTCATAGCAATATTGACCGCTTGAGGTATTTGAGTCACCTTTTCTATATTTTTAAGCTCCTCAGCATGAAATTTCTCAACTCTCTCTTTATTAGTACCCCTATTTACCTCCTTGGCACTCTCATCACCCTTTGCTTCCTTAGTACGAACTAACACTTTTAGGATAGGATGAATGAAAATTCTACATAGCGGGCACTCACACCTCTACCTCATCATCTTCTCCGGTAATATCATGACTAGGGTTAGAAAAAGTAATGGCAGAATTAACGACTGGCTGTCGAAATTATATGTTGAAGACCTATTTTAGGGCTTACTTAGCTACTAAGAAGAAGTACTACAAATTCTATGGAGAGTTTGTTGTTCCCTTTAGAACAAAACTCTAATACATATACATCTGCATATCTACCATTGCAGGCTTTTAGTCTCAATAAGGTCATTAAGATATCTTTATCGTCTGTTATGAGGATCTTCGGTGGTGAGTGAAAAACCTCAACTTTCTTAGTATTCATTAATGCGGAAAGTATAGAATTAAGAAATATACCACCTAGATTCCTTAACAATTCTACTAACTCGTTAAGGTGAGAGTAAGTTCTAAATGATTGTGTAATTATTTTAAGTAATTTAATAACTGACTCGCTATCTAAAACTATCACGACATTTATCGCTTTACCGTTTCTTCTTGAAGTATTTATAGCTATATAGGTACATATAATAGTTACAGGCATGTTAGTCAGTAATTCTTTAAATTCATTTATTAATAATATGCTTCTTAACTTAATTCTTATGAGACCATTAACACCAATACTTCTACTCATGTATTTGCTTAGATAGTCTATAGCTAGGTCATTAAGTAGATCTCTTTCAAATATTATCATCTACTATCACGCCTAAGCGAATTAGCTAAATAACTAATAATTATTCTAGACAGACATTCTCCATGCAGCCTTACATAGTCTTTAGATTAACGACATTTAAGCGCTATACGTATAGTCACAAAAGACTAATGCCCTATATTTTAAGTTCTATACTCATTTAATACGTGATCCCTAAGTTCGAAGAATGAATCATCTTGGTTAAGGTTTCAAATCATCTTAATATCTACTTTGTTGTTTTATCTTCGTTAGGATCTCATTAACTAATTTATTGAGTTTATCTTTATGGCGTCTCTTAATGTGATTTATTGCGGCCTGCTTATTTGAAAGTGTTACTTCACATTCTAGGCAGTAGTACTTACCACTAACTATTATTATTAATGGCTCAATGTTCATTATGTAAGGTAGTACTCTCCTTATTATGCCTGGTATTATGTGAGGTGACCCAGCCTTCTCTATTAGTCTCTCAACATAACCTCTAACTGTATGTGCCGATATGCTATATTTTCTTGAGATATCGCTGGGTGAATTACCGTCAACGAAGTACTCTTTAAGGAGAAGTACGGTCGTTATATCACTAATTAGCCTCCTAAGTATTAGGTACTCCACAATACCTCTAACATTATTAATTCCTGAATACATCCTTCTTCCACTCATTACTTAAGGAATGAATGCTTTACACTTATACCTTCATAAATATGTATGCATAAGTATTTATAATTAACTC
>CAZAMI010000051.1:0-3845 GCA_964486465.1 uncultured Desulfurococcaceae archaeon
GAAGTATGGATTACCGCCCTACATACCTACTACGTTAGTTATCTCGGATGGCTACGTTAAGGCAGTAGTTATTGGTGCTGTCGCTGATAAGTCATTCTGGTTAAACTTAGCGTTTAGTCCTCCCCATGATTACGTTCCGGTGTACATGGGTGAGGAGTTGGGTATTAAGCTTAATGTTAGTCCTAAGCAATTACTTAAGGAATTACTACCGAATCTAGCACCAAGTACTACTACAGCGATACCTAAACAAAGTACTATAGCACCAATACTCCTTGCAACACTAGTTAGTCTTGCATTAAGTGATGCTGTTAACCCATGCGCTACATACATATACGTACTACTGCTAACAGCATCAGCTTTAGTTGCTGTTAGGTCTGGTAGGAAGTTCGTGATCGTGGGTACTAGTGCAGCATTTATATCTGCGGTCTTCATAGGTTACTACTTACTGGGTATTGGGTTGTTAAGGGTTATGGGCTACGTACCTACATGGGTATTAGCATTAATAGCTATAGGCTTCGGTCTTTGGGTCATTATTAGTGGTTTAAGGAGGACCTCAAGAGTTATTGCTAAGGCATCAATGCTTAACCTCATTAGGAAGGCTAAAGCATCCATAGCTATGTCTGCAGTACTAGGATTCATAGTGACGTTCACGCTACTACCATGTTCATCAGGACCCTACGTAGTATTTACTGGGCTACTCTCAAGGTATCCGTTAACAACGTCACTAGCGCTCCTAGCGCTCTATAACCTAATCTTCGTAACACCATTAATCGTGATTACAGCTCTAATATCAAGTATTGCTAGAGTTAAGAGGGTTCAGGAATTCATTGTTAGACATGATAGAGAGCTATCAGTGATTGCTGGTATATTGTTAGTACTTATAGGTATTTACATACTCATAATGCATTAATGTCAAGGTGATGTAATAACTAGTAAAGCCTTCCTAACAGCTTCTACAGCTGATTCACCTAACACGTAAATTACTGGCTCAAGACCTACACCACCGTAATCAACTATGACATCAGGAACTTTCTCAGCACCTTCAATACTACGTCTTAAGTCACTAAAGAACTCCTCCCTCTTCTTGTGTGGACCTGAGAATAGTAGTCTAAGACCTAACCTCTCAAATCGTTCCACGAAGCCCTCATCATACTTAATAACTACTACAGCGTTAATGCTAGGCCATTTATCCCTAATCGTTAGGAGTACTGTAGCTGTATGCTTACTACCACCATAGGTTGGTTCACCAACAGCTACAAGCTTCGATGAGACCTTAATGATCCTACCGGTAAAACCCACGACATCTTCAGGTCTTGAAGCACTAGGTGATGCCCTAACTATGTTCATACCGACCTCAGGTACTAGAGTACAAGCTTTACTAATAGACTGTAAGAGCTTAAACGCTGCCTTAACATCCTCAATATATGGATCAGTTACTTGAGGGAATAGTATAGAGCATAAGTTACAATCCTTAGGTACGCTAGGATCTATACTCCTATGGAAATCGCACAGCAATAACCTACTGAGTACTGAGTTAACTATCTGTGAGAAGACCCTATATAGATCATACTTACCACCCCTCAATGCAGTATTAGCTAATACTTTAGCTATTGCCTCAATCTCATCCTCAGGTATGCCTGCCTCCTTAAGCTTAACTACGAAGTACTTCCTACCACTACTTAGGTACTTCCTAACCATTGGCTGTGTTATACCTAATAACTTAGATATAGCTACTTGACTAACACCCTCCTCAATAAGTTGTGAAGCCACAAGACCTCTTAAGTAGGGTATGACATACTTACTGACTAGCTCGTGAGGTATCACCTGCCCTACCCGCTTAACTCACTATTACCTGGTTATTAAAGTATTTAAAACCCGGTTCTAATTACTGATCCGGTGTGAGGTAATGGCAGAGGAATACGGCTATAGGTTAGAACCTGTACCAATGAATAAGAGAATCTACAGCTTCTGGCATAACTTCGCTATATGGTTTGGTTCTGATGCCAGCATAGCCGTGTTTTGGGCTGGTGCATTACTAACACCAGCATTATCACTAACAACAGCGATAATACTCATAATCATAGGTATAGCGTTAGGTAATCTATTTATGGCTCTAATAGCAGTCATGGGCTACAGAACCGGAGTACCGACCATGGTACTAACCAGAGGTTCGTTAGGTATTAGGGGTTCAGTACTACCCTCAATACTTAACTACATACAGTTAATTGGTTGGTCAGCAATAATGATTGTTGTCGGTGCTAAAGCAGCTGACCAAGTACTAACTATGCTGACAGGTATCTCAGCCTACTACGTATGGGTTGCGGTCATAGGTATAGCGTTAACTATTTGGAGCTTCCTAGGACCTGAGAAGTGGAGGTTCTTAGAGAACGTATCCGTAACTCTACTACTCATACTTTCTGCATGGCTAACCTACGTAACCCTAACTAAGTTCAACATAACTGAATTACTGACTAAGCCAGGTACTGGCGGTATGACCACATGGCTAGGTCTAGACCTAGTTGTTGCTATGCCCATATCGTGGGTACCCCTAGTTGCTGACTACACCAGATTCGCTAAGAGCTTAGGTGGCAGCTTCTGGGGTACATACATAGGTCACTTCATATCCTGCGCATTATTCTACTTCATAGGCGCATTAACTAACGTAGCCGTAGGTGCTCCAGACCCTATAGCCATAATTGCTTCCTACGGTCTTGGAATACCCGCTATGCTGATAATAATATTCTCAACACTAACTACGGGCTTCCTAGACGTGTATTCAGCAGCTATAACATTCAAGAACATAGTACCTAGAGCTAGCGTTAAGAAGCAGATAATATTTGTTGGTGCATTAAGCACGGTAATAGCTGCGCTATTCCCGACTGAAGCATACGAGTGGTTCCTACTACTGCTAGTAAGTGCTTTCGTACCACTAGCAGTAATAATGGTTCTAGACTACTTCACATCACCATACAAACCTGAAGAGCTGCTAGAGAAGCATGGTAAGTACTGGTTTAGGGGAGGTATCAATATCTACGCAATGACCGTGTGGGCTATATCATTCACTTTCTGCCTACTATTAAGCATAGCCTCAATACTAGGAGTCAATATACCAGTAATAAGTGATATAGCATTGAATTATGGTACATCACTACCAACACTAGCATTAACAGCTATACTATACTTACCCTTAGCAATAGCAAGAAGAAAGTAAGGTTAGTCAGCTATGCCTCACGAAGTATGTCAGCACTGCAACCACCGTAATTAGTGCTACAGCAATCAGTAACGGAAATACATACGTGTTCAATATATTAAGCATCTCGAAGGCACTCTTCGGTTTAAGTACTAACTTCTTAGCTACTGGGTGGTTACCCTCATTACTATAGACCCATACAGAGTAGTGAAGAACTCCTGAGCTCCCCATGTCTGAATCTACGTGTACCTTACCAATACCTGATGCTGACGTAGCTGACGCATTAAATATTATCTCACCGTCCTTCACAATCATAGGTACAGTAATACGGAATGGAGTCCATGGTGTAGCGTATAGCAATCCAGTATACTTAATAAGACCGGCATAACTACCTGAGACATCCGTAGCTACTTCTACATCCTTAATTACAGGCTCTAGAACTAACCTTAAATCACTACAGTTACTTACACCTAAACGTGATAATTCCTTAGAATCTATAATGACCTGACCAATACTTGACGGTACATCAATACTTCGTACCTTAATAAGTTTATCACATGCAAGTAAGTATATCCCTAGCTTTAGGTCATACATCACCCTTGATGGATGTACTAAGTAGTCATTAACTCTTAAGGCTACACCATAACCGTTAAGG
>CAZAMI010000051.1:3945-8133 GCA_964486465.1 uncultured Desulfurococcaceae archaeon
CTTACATCACCTTTCTTAAGTTCTTCTCGAGCTTCATTAAGAAGTTCTTGAGCAACCTCAACATACTCTCTAGCCCTATCCTTAGGGTCCAAGCCCTGAGTAAGAAGTTCTAC
Source organism: uncultured Desulfurococcaceae archaeon (assembly GCA_964486465.1). Classification (GTDB taxonomy): domain Archaea; phylum Thermoproteota; class Thermoprotei_A; order Sulfolobales; family NBVN01; genus CAZAMI01. The sequence continues at coordinate 4,059 of CAZAMI010000051.1, forward strand.
GAGGTATTCATCAATACTAATACCTAACCTCTCAGCCTCCTTCCTTAACCACCTAGCAAGCCTACCACGAACGAGAATAACCTGGTCCAAACCACCACCGGTAAATACTACTCCAATACAAAGATAAAGTCATCGTTTCTCTCTATTACCAATTATTAGCGCAATCAAGGATTTCTTACTAAATGAGAAATCCGTAAATATACACTTAACTTATTTATAGTAACCTTTAAGTATTTGAGTCCAGACATACGTACTCAATACTGTAGCCTACATACTCGCTCCAGAACTGCCTTACGTGTCCATCGCTGTAGGTAATTATTAGTTTAATGTTGACAATGTCCTCCCTACTTCCTTTAAGGATTATGTAGCCACCCTGGTCGACTTTAACTTTGTAAAGTATCTTCATCTCCATGGGTAATTTGGTACCGTTGATAAGCTCTACGTACCTCTCACCCCCTCTTGCATGGTATTGTGCGATATCATCCCTCGATACTGGTGACTCATACTCTTTAAGTATGACTATGAGCTTAGTTATGTTAAGGTCTTTAGGATTCATGAATACTACGACATGACTCTTGATAGGATCACAATCATACTCCATCATTGGTATCTTACTAGTGAGTGCTTCCTTATGGTCCGCTATTAATTCACATTGCGATACGTTGAAACTTAACTTAACGTTAGCTGGGTAAGTAAGCTCCTCAAGAACCCCAATACCCTCCATGAGGAAAGTATTGATAGCAACTACAGTAAGTAAAGTTAGTGCAGCAGTGATGATTACTATGAACATCGCTCTCCTCATACCTTGACGCACCTTCCTAATATACTTCCTAATATATCTTACCTATCGATACTATAATATTACTGATTACAAGTGATTTACCCTGCTAGCTATGGTTTACTTTAAGTAACTAGGATTGTAAGGTGATGCGTCTTGATATAGGTTAATTAAATTTCATACGATGGTTATAGGGGTGAAGTGTTGACTGAGGACGTGCTCAAGCCTAAGAAGAGACTTGGTAGGATGCGTAGGAGTAAGAGACTAGGAATAATCGTTCCAGTAGAGGGTGGAAAAATTGCCAGTAAGGGTAAGGGTGAAACTGGAGAGTTTAAGGAGTAATAACTCCTTAGTAGTTTCTGCTTTATTGAATACTGGATTTACTTCGGATGAATTAGATATTCACTTACCTAGGGATGTTGCTGAGAAATTAAATTTATGGCCTCCACCCAACGATGCGTCTCTGGAGGTACTTGATACAGCTGGAGGTGAAGTACTATCCTATCTCATACCACGTGCTGTGAAACTAACGGTAGTAGAGGAGGATAGAGTATCAAAGAGTATAGTGTGTAATGCTTTAATCTCTCTTCATGAGCGTGAAGTACTACTCTCTGATGCAGTAATTGAGGAACTTGAAATTGAGATTCTATCACCAAAGACAGGGCTGTGGAGATTTAAGGGGGAGGATAAAGTGAGGAGGAGTAAGTAATTTCTATAATGAGTGCGTTAATCATTTGTTAGCCTTCATGATAACTAGGTATTAGGATTGTATTTATCGTTATATAGGTGTATAGGTAATTAGTTAGGGTGTGGTCCATGGGTGAGATTCCTAGAGCGTTAACGATTGCTGGTTCTGATTCAGGTGGTGGTGCAGGTATTGAGGCTGACTTAAAGACGTTTACAGCTTTAGGTGTTTACGGTATGGTTGCTATAACGTCGATAACAGCACAGAATACTTTGGAGGTTAGGCTTACTTATGACTTACCACCTGAGGTTGTTGTTGCTCAGATTGAGGCTGTAGCTGATGATATAGGTGTTGATGCTGCTAAGACGGGGATGCTGAGTAATTCAGGGATTATTGAGGCTGTAGCTAAGACTGTTAAGAAGTATGGATTCCCATTAGTTGTTGATCCGGTAATGATAGCTAAGTCTGGCGCCCCCCTATTAAGACCTGAAGCTATGGAAGCATTAATTAAGTACTTGGTCCCTATAGCTTATGTCATAACGCCGAATAGGTTTGAAGCTGAGCGACTTACTGGGATTACGATAAAGTCCGTTGAGGATGCTAAGAGAGCTGCTAAGTACATTGTTGAGGAGTTAGGTGCTGAAGCAGCAATTGTTAAGGGTGGACACATAGGTGGTGATTATTCAACAGACATACTTTACTACAAGGGTACATATAGAGAGTTTACAGCACCCAGAATTAGGGATGGGTGCTACCATGGTACTGGTTGCGCATTCTCAGCAGCAATAGCAGCTGAACTAGCTAAGGGTAAGGACTTAATCGAGGCTGTGAAGGTAGCTAAAGAATTTATAACTAAGGCGATAAGCTACGGAGTAAAGGTGGGTCATGGTCACTGCCCTGTCAATCCAGCAGCTTGGGTTGTCATACCAGCAAGTAAATGGAGGGTTTATGAAAACTTAGTAAGGGCTATCAAGATTATTGAAGATCATGGTGAGTTAGTAAATCCCTACGTTCCTGAGGTACAAATGAATGTTGTTGAGGCATTACCTAAACCCTACTGTAATGATGTTAATGATGTTATGGGAGTCCTAGGTAGGATTGTGAGGTATGGTGATAAGGTAAAGGCTGTAGGGCCACCATCGTTTGGTGCCTCAAAACATCTAGCCAGAGCTGTGCTCAAGGCTATGGAGTATAACCCGGAGATTAGAGCTGCTCTAAACATTAAGTTCTCTGAAGATATTATTGAGATAGCCAGAAAGCTAGGTATGAAAGTATCATACTACGATAGAAGAGAAGAACCACCAAAGGTGAAGGCGAAAGAAGGAGCAACCATACCGTGGGGTATCGATGTAGCCATTAAGAGATTAGGTGGTGAAGTACCCGATATAGTGTATCATAGGGGGGACGTAGGTAAGGAGCCGATGATAAATATATTCGGTAAGACGTCCATAGATGTCGTCAATAAATTAATTAAAATACTTAAGGATTTATGTAAGTAATTTCTACTAGTAATAGTCTTGGACACGAAAGTTCCTTAAAATAACTCCATCAAAGCCCTAAATGAACAATTATATATTTGTTAGCTATATGTTAAAACGTCTAAGGGTTTAAGTTATGAGGGCAAAGGTAATCGTTAACGATTTTGATATAGGTGATGTATACTTCGTAGTAATATCTAAGGACTTAGCTAAGAAACTGGATATTTGTTCAGGATGTAGGGTTACACTCGTAATTAATGAAAGGAGATTAACAGCTATCGCAGGCATTACTAATCAGTTAGAGTCTACAGTAGTAATGCCTAGATCCATGTATGAATCTTTAGGTTGCCCTAAAGAGGTTGATGTGGAGCCTTACCTTACACCTCAATCAGTACTCCTCATAAAGAAGAAGTTAAGAGGTGGAAAGTTAAGTTATGAGGAAGTGTTTAAGATAATTAAGGATGTAGTTGATGGTGTACTAACAGATGTAGAAATCGCTGCATTTATCTCAGCACAGATGAGTGTCGGTATGGATATCCAAGAAATGGTGTACCTTACTAAAGCAATGGTTGAGACAGGCAGGAAGTTGCGTTTCGATGAGCCCGTATATGACATACACTCAATAGGTGGAGTTCCTGGTAATTCTAAGGTATCTATTGTTGCTGTACCGATAATTGCTTCAGCAGGTGTATTCATACCTAAGACGTCATCGAGAGCAATAACGTCACCAGCAGGTACTGCTGACACTATGGGTGTATTAGCTAGGGTTGAATATACTGAGGAGGAAGTTCTTGAGTTAGCTAAGAAAGTTAATGGCTTCATAATATGGGGAGGTACATTAAATCTAGCACCAGCTGATGACATACTAATCAGGGTTGAGCATATATTGAGGGCTGACCCTCTAGCCCAAATGATTGCCTCAATACTATCTAAGAAGCTCAGTATGGGTGTTAACTACTTACTCATAGATATACCAGTAGGTCTTGGTGCTAAGGTCGAGAGTTTAGAGAAGGGTAGGGAGTTAGCATCATTGTTTACTCAAGTAGGTCAGGGTCTAGGATTAAGTATTAGATGTGCCTTAACTTATGGTGGTCAACCAATAGGTTATGCTATAGGGCCTGCACTAGAGGCTAA
>CAZAMI010000052.1:0-8114 GCA_964486465.1 uncultured Desulfurococcaceae archaeon
CATCGTCGTAAGGAATGAAATAACCCCCATCAACAACGCCTTCATCAACTATAGTCACGTATTCACTAGCTACGGTCTTTCCTATCTGCCCTGATAAAACGCTAGATCCTGCCTCAACTAAATCACCTTCACTAGCATGACCAAATGCTTCATGAAGTAGTAACCCTACTACATCAGGGTCTATGACTGCTGTGTATGTACCTGCTGGTGGTAAACCAGCTTTTGAAGCTTTACAAGCTAATTCAGAGATCTCTCTAACAAATCCTTCCCAATTGAAGGAATTTATGAATTCATAACCAGCTACTTTACTACGACTATCAGTAACTCTCTCTAGTCTTCCAGCTTCACCAGCAACTGAGAGATGCCCAATACCAGTAAGATTGACTAATACCTCAATTCTCGATCCATCACTTGATACGAAGATTCTGTGATCTCTTTGAATACCCATTCTTGTTAAAGAAGACTTAACATCTTGAACTTCAAGACTTACATTATTTACGTGGAGGAGTAATTCAACTTTATCCTTGGGATCAACATCTAATGGATTAACCTTACATGGTGCTATAACCTTATCCTTAACAGTAGGGACTTCAGCTAAGGATACCTTCTCGGTCTTACTTCTCAATGCTCTAGCAGACTCAATAGCTTTCTTAATGGTTTCCTTTATTGAGTTTGAGTCTAACCTACTTGTTGATGCATAACCTTGATATCCATCAACTATCACCCTTACACCTAGACCTTTTCTAATGCTACTTGAGTATTCACGAAGATTTCCATTCTCAGCAGTTATAACTTCAGTATGTTGAACATTATAACGCATATCAGCATATGAGGCACCTAAACTAAGCGCGTAGCTTAGAAACCTCTCAAGATCTATTTCACTCAAACTAGGACCCGCTATACACACTATGCAAAAAATTCTTAAACTCTGACTCTCAACGCCTCCAGCACTCTATCCCCATAGCATTCATCAATGATGCCAATAAAATGGCGTTTTATTCAAGAATTGAAACTTAAATTATCAAGTTGAAGCTATATTTCCTAAACGTATGTATTTATAATCTCATTATGATGTGAGAGCTTTTAACATACTTTCATATAGTTCATAGTATTTACCTCTAACTTTTAATAACTCACGATGTGTTCCCTCCTCAATAATTTTACCACCCTCTAACACTATTATTCTGTCACAATCCATTACAGTGCTCAGTCGATGAGCAATAATTATTCCTGTTCTACCTTTTAATAACCTCCTCATAGCTTTCTTCAGTAGGGTCTCAGTTACTACGTCTATGCTTGACATGGCTTCATCAAGTATTACAATCGCGGGATCTCTAAGCATTGCTCTAGCTATTGCTATGAGTTGTTTCTCACCAGTTGATAATCTCCTACCCATCTCGCCAGCATCCGTCATATATCCTTTGGGTAGTCTCTCTATGAATTCATGAATGCCTAACTTCTTACATATAGCTATAACTTCCTCATCACTAACATCAGGATTTCCTAACTTAATGTTCTCCATAATCGTTCCTGGGAATAAATATGTCTCTTGAGGTATGTAGCTAATGATTCTTCTTAAGTTACTTAGCTTTAATCTCCTAATACCTACGCCATCTAGCAGTATCTGACCCTCATCGGGGTCATAGAACCTCATGATTAAATTGATCAGAGTAGTCTTACCTACACCAGTACGTCCTACAATAGCGACTACTTCTCCGGGTCTTACATGCAAGTTAACATTCCTTAGTACGGGCTTACCTGGAATGTAACTAAATGTTACATTCCTTAATTCAATCTCACCATGTGGGTCCCTTAATTCTACAGCATCAGGTTCCTCATACTCTACCTCCTTAGAATCCAAAATAGCAAATATTCTCTCAGCAGAGGCTATAGCTGCTTGCAATGAGTCATACATATTAATGAACTCAGTTACGGGCCTAGCTAATCTATTTACATATTGAATAAACGCTATAACTATACCTATACTAATGACTCCAACACTAACGAGGTATCCACCGAAGATAAGCACAAGTACCGTTGATAGAGTTACACTTAAGTCCATGGAAGGCCAAAAGAAACCCATGAGTTTAGCGACATTAACAAATGCTTTAACAATACTATTAGACACGTTACTAAAAGCCTTCAATACATTACCTTCCCCTCCAAATACTTTAATTGTTGATATACCTGAAACAGATTCTTCAACAATAATTGTTGCTTCAGCTACCTTCTTCCTAACAACTCTATGTGCTTCCTTAAGCTTTACCCCAAAGATCTTAGCTATCATTACTAATAAGGGAATATTAGCCAATGCAACAGCAGTTAATGAGGGACTCATATATATCATAATTGCAATTACACCTATTAGAGAGAGTAAGTGACCTAGCACTGATAATATGCCTGAGATGAGGACATCATTCAATGTTGAGGTATCATTTATAATAGCTGATACTAAATCACCTATCCTCCTCTTGGTGAAGAATCTAACAGATAGTTCCTGTAACCTACTAAATAACCTATTCCTTAAATCTCTCAAGTAGAGCTGACCTACTTTCTGAATATAGTACGTATTAGTAGTCATTGATGCCCACTGACCTATTAAGAGGAGCATATATAGTGATGTTAGTATGGGTAAATCACGTAAATTACCTTTGAGTATGTATTCATCAACTATAATGCTTAAAACGTAAGGTGAGGCTAGACTTGTAAGACTGTAAGTAATAATGGATATCGATATTATGATAATAGCTAACTTATACCTAGTTAAATCACTAATTACCCTCTTCAATAGGAACCAAACAGAAGTCTCCTGACGTTCCTCACCTAACATGCTCATACTTGCTGCCTGCATGCTCATGATCCGCACCCTTCATACTTATCACGTATAACCTGTAGTATGGACCTTTCCTTGAGATAAGCTCCTCATGAGTCCCCTCTTCAATTATTTTTCCTTGATCAAGAACTATGATTCTATCAGCTAGTCTAGCTAGTGATACCCTCTGACTTACTATAATGACCGTTCTACCCTTCAATACAGATTCTAAGTCTTTGATGAGGTTCTTCTCAGTCTCTGCATCAAGGTTCGATACTGGATCATCAAGTAACAGTATCTTTGGATTCTTTAGTAATGCTCGAGCTATAGCTATTCTCTGTCTCTGACCACCAGAGAGTGTAAGACCCCTCTCACCGACGACGGTATCATAACTGTTAGGTAAAGACTCTATAAAGTCATGTATGTTTGCAATCCTAGCAGCCTTAATTATATCATCAAAGCTTGCATTCGGATTACCAATAGCTATATTCTCCTTAATCGTACTTGAGAATATGAATGGTTCTTGAGGTACTAATGCTACTTGATCTCTAAGTGATTTTATATCTAATTCCCTAATGTCATGTCCATCAATTAGTATCCTACCTTCTACGGGGTCGTAAAACCTCATTAATAGCTTAAGTATTGTAGACTTACCTGAACCAGGGGGTCCTAGGATTAATACTTTCTCTCCAGGTCTAACCTTAAAGCTCACACCCTTCAATACAGGCTTTCCTTCAACGTAGTGGAATACTACGTTATCAAATATTATCTCTCCTTTGATATCATTAAGCTTCTTAGCAGCTGGTGAATTATGTATGGTTGGTTTAGAGTCTATTATCTCGAATATTCTTTGAGCTGCTGCTAAAGCCCTCTGAAAAGCACTTATGGTAAAGCCTAAAGCTCTCATCGGCCACATGAGTATTGATAAGTATGTTATGAAAGCTGTTAATTCACCAATACTTAAATACCCACTACTTACTGATATTCCTCCGAAGTATATTATTAAAGCCATAGTTATACCGAGTATTAAGTGAGGTGCATTCCCATATAATGCCCTAATCTTAGCAGCCATCAGGTTTAGATTGTTGAATAACTCATTTTCACGCATGAATTTAAGCTTCTCAAAGCTCTCCAACGTTAATGCTTTAACTGTTCTTATACCGTTAAGATTACTAGTAGCTATTGATGCTAATACACCTAGCTGATTTCTTATCCTATCATATATTGGTCTAATACTTGTAGCATACTTTATGTTAAGGATAGCCATTAACGTCATTGCCGCAAGTACTATGAGTGATAGCTCGAAATTCATGGTGAACATGTAGTAAAGTGATAATCCAGCTGTAAATGAGAGATTAACTATGTTTCTGACTTGCCACGATAGAGTACGTGCTAATCTATCAGTATCGTTAGTAATCCTTGATATTAACTGACCAGCAGGTACTCTATCAAAGAAGTCTAGGGATTGATTAAGTATGGAGCTAAAGGCCTTAACTCTCAACTCATGAACCAGCTCTTGAGAGAGAAGAGCTGTTGAGTACCTAGTCACAAACCATGCGAGGGCACCTAAAGCAGTAATTCCTATGAGGATTAGTGAGTACTTGATGGTTGTAGGTATATCGTTAGCTGAAATACCTAGATCTATAGCGTATCTTACTATTAAGGGACCTAAACTTACAATATTAGCGTAAGCTATTACTGAAATAGTTGAGACAAGAAGTAGGTACCACTTCTTAGTAAGTAACTTAAGTAATCGAAACAACACGTTAAATTTACGATCTTCAGCATCATCCATAATAATCCCCAGCTACATGCTAGGTACTAACAATGTAGTGCCTCCACCTATAGGTAACTCAGTTATCTAGATAAATAAGTTTATTAATCTAACAACTACCAAGATTATGACTTCATATAGTAGTATTTCCTAATTAGTCCTTAAAACTTTAGAATTTTTGTTTATTTTACATTGTGTGGGAGGCTCAGCTTGCGGTACACTAGCGCCTTACTTGCCCCACTAATAATGCTCATTTTGCTTCCTGCATTAGTGCCTATATACTCAAACGTTCACTCAGACAGTTATTGTTATGTCCATAGCGGGAAACTTACATTGGTTCTAAACGTCTCATCCGATGCTGATCCGTGGGTTAAACATAATATAAACAGGATCTGTAATTTCACTAAGGATATCGCATCAAAAGTCATAGATCTTCTCGGAATAAATGAACCTGTATACCTGAACGTGACTGTAATCTCCTTCAAATATGCTTACAGAATCGGTTTAAGGAGTCCAATACTTTTCACTAAGAATGGTGTAATTGTAGTATATGAACCTTACGAACTAAGATGGCACATCTTACACCCTAATATTACTAAGTATCAAGAAAATCTAGAACACATACTATATAGAATAGCTGATGGTATTAATATGTATATCATAAACAAGTATGTAGCTCCCTGGTATCCAGGAGAGGTAACGTGGAAACTTGCTGAAGGTTTAAACACATACTTCATATTAAATACCTTACCTATTAAAATCATAGAAATAGAATTATTGGGTCTACACAGGTATATTTACTACTTAATTAGCCATGGAATATTCATGCCACTGAAAAAAGTACTAGATCCTCATACCCTATTCCAGAGAGCCTATTTTGAGGAGGCTATAAGTTTTACATACTGGCTTATTGAGGAGTACAGCATCAAGAAATATATAAAGCTTTACGTATTAATGCATGCTAAACCAAGTATTGATTGCTTTAAAGAAGTTTATGGATTAAGTTTAGATGAGCTAGAAAAGCAATGGTTAAGCTATCTCAGGGAGAGGTATGGAGACTTTGAGGATTACCAACCATCATTCGAATTACTAGCTCTCACAAACACTACTATAGTGTATGATGATAGCTACTCACTAAGCGAAGCGGCACAATTACTTAAAGCTACGATAGTGATAAACTTCGTTTACTCGCACGTCGCGAATAATACAGTGAACATAATGCCTTACTCTAAGGTAGGTGATCTATCTAAACTCCTTAAGAAGCATAATGTAATAGTGATTACTTTATCTAACAGCTCTACATTTAAGAACTTAGTAAATATTTTAAGAGGTGATTACATAGGGTACTGTAGTGATGGCTTTAGATTTCTAGATAAGTGCTACTCAAACAGAAGCGACGTATTAATTCTCATCACTAAGAGTAATTATGGTGGGGCTTTAGGTATAATCTTAGGTAATGATGTTGAAAGCTTAACTAATTACTTAAGGAGGTTCCTCATACCAACAATTACTCCAGAAGCTTCTGGATGTCTATACACGAATAATACTGTCTACATAATTTTACCACTAACTATGAAGTATTGGGTAAAAAGTAAAATGGGGACATTAGCACCGAAAATGCATTATAGCACGCAGGTAATGCTGGCAGCACTAACAGTGCTAATCATAGTTACCTACGTTATCATGAAGAGAAGAAAGTAGAAGGAACATATATAAAGCATGAAATTTTGCAATCAGATTGTTAGAGCCGGTAAAGGGAAGTAAGGAGCTTGATGTAAGAAGTGTTAAGGAATGGTCAGAGAAGTTAGTAGCCTTGATACATAGCCCTAGGTTTAAATCATGCCGGAATGATTAACGAATATAAAATAATACAGTAATTAATATGATATACTTCATTTCATATACTTCATAGTTCCTCTGGCATCACAATACTATCTTTAATAAGGTTACGTTTCTCTATGAACTTCATTAAGTCTTCATCTACTGTGAGTAACCTTAGTTTATTTGATACAGCGATCGAGTAAAGTAGGTTATCTATCATATCTTTATGACCTAATCTATACATACGTATAGCGCTCTCAATAGCTTTCTCATCAATGGGTGAATACTTCATGGTTTCCCTTATAGCTGTAATTCTCTCCTTGATACGTAAAAGCTCTTCTCTTGTTCCTTTAATAATCTTCACTATTTTCCATAGTGCCTCAAGCATGCTGATATCATTATAATAGAGTTCATAGGAACTAAGCTTTTGGAAAGCCCTTCATCACCTTACTTGATGTTTCAAATCCTAGAATTGGTAGGAGGAATGATGTATCAAGTAATACCTTGTTATCTTGAGAGCTTCTCTTGCTCAATTAAGCTTTCCTTCTCGATTCCCTCGGGTAGTATCTTACCTATTTTCCTCCCGTAAAGAGCAAACCATACAGCATCTCTTATAGGCTCAATAACTATTTTACCTCCAACAGCCATAACCCTGACTCTCTGCCCCTCCCTAATCTTTACAGCTTCAGCAACAGCCTTAGGTATAACGATCACCCTCTTCTTACCAACCTTAGTCTCTACAACTATACTCATTAAGTTTAACCAATTAAGTACCATCTAACACATTATTAAGGTTTAACTGCAGTTAAAAGTTAGATTCCTTTAAATCATGACCTGTTAATCATACCTTTAACACAGCTTCAAGATATCATAGAGTTAATGTCACAAAGATACAACATTATTGCTCGGATGGATCTTAATAAAATCTCAAGAAGCAACGGAAAGACCGTAAGAATCCTACACTGCTGATTTAATTTACTTATACAATAGGTCTCATTTTGAAGTATTATCTGCATGATCTGACAGACCTTGAAAAGAAATTTAAGTAGTATAGAGATAATGTACCAGTTAGGGTGTTATACGTGAGCAATGTAGAGGTTACCTTCTTAAAGATTAGGGTTGGTAAGAGATTCACAATCACTATCCCTAAGGAGGTCAGGGAAAAGCTGAACATTAAGGAGGGAGATGAACTAGAACTTACTGTTATAGGCAACAATATAGTACTAAAGAAGGCTATGTCTCTTGTAGAATTTATTGATAATGTTAAACCTAAAGGAAGTATCAAGCTATTCCTTGAAGAAAGGAGGAGGGAGGTAGGTATTGAAGAGGAAAGGTATGAAGAACTTACTGAAAAGCATAGTCATTGATACAGGCCTTACTCTTACTTCTCATACAGGAATATGACTAGGATTGAAGTAGAGAGCTTTTAGCCATTCATAAGGGGAGCGAGGTTATCCTCTACATAGGCTTATTTACTGTGGGGTAGTGTCTCGTCAGTAGCTATTGCGGTAACTCGCACCTTTCATAATAGTGATTAAAGATTGAGTTCCTAATTAATAATTAGGGTTGGCTAATGAGTTCAATATTTATAGGTAATGGTACTCTTCGATTACTCATCATACTAATTAAAAGTATTGGAGCGGAAGGGGGAAGAGCTAAGGTAATTAATGCTCTTGATAAGTCATTACCTAAAGAGATCTTAGCAGG
>CAZAMI010000053.1:0-8056 GCA_964486465.1 uncultured Desulfurococcaceae archaeon
ACCTCTACCAACGGGTATGAAGTTGAAGAATACAACCCTCTTCACACCTATACTCACAGCTAAATCAAGTAATTCATCAACTTCGTTAATATTATATTTAGTTATAGTTATTGCCATAGCGTGGTTAATACCTAGCTTAACGGCGTTTTCCAATGCCTTGACGGCTCTATTCCATGAACCCTCAACACCCCTAAACCAGTCATGCTTTCTCGGTGATGCACTATCAACCGAGACTTCAACATACCTTAAACCAGCCTTCTTAGCCTTCTTAAAGAATTCTATATCAGCAAGTCTCCAGCCGTTAGTGGCTACAGCGGCATACATCCCCCTATCAGCTATAGCCTTAATAGTTATGAGGAAGTGTGGATGAATTGTTGGTTCACCACCACTTAGAGCTACCCCAGCTACTCCAGCCCTATCTAATTGATCAATCAGCATTAGCTTCTCCTTAAATGTTAATTCATCAGGTAAAGGTCTATCAGCTCTTTGATAACAGTGCTTACACCTTAGATTACACATGTTAGTGAAATTCCAAACAATAAGGAATGGTGCAGGAAGTTTTTGAGGTACTGTAACTCCATATTTAGCTATACCCTCAAGAACCGTGGAGACGCCTCTACGTAATGCTGGGTCTTTAAATGCCTCTTTAACTTCCTCCTCCCTTCCTCTCATAACATCTATTCCTACTTTAATGAGTAGCTCTATAATGCCTCCGAGAAATCTAACACTTAATGGGCATGAAGCTATATCATTTGATAGCATTGCTAAAGCATGATAGAGTATTGTTTGATCCCATATACGGCCATCTTTATACAAGCAGTTAACTCTTTTAGTAGCGACTCTAAGTATGGATCTAATACCTGGGTTACCTAAAATCACCCTAAAGGCTGCTAATAATGCACTAATACCTCCCCTCTCCCTTCTCATTTCTTACCACCAGTAAAGCCCTTAATTGTTTCGGCAAGGAATCTTGCTGCTTCACGTGCTAGTATAGATGCTAAGTCTCTCAACCTACCTGCTTTTAACTCTCTAATAATGAATGTGAATCTTAGGTAAAATTTCCTGTAAGCGTAAATTAACATTTTACCTAGTTGTTCAACAGTAAAGTGAAAACCTCTCATGACAGGTCTTACAGTGGTGTAGTGCTCCCAGTTTCTATCTACTATTAAGTTATGCTTTAATGCGAAGTCATACATAGGTGTTCCGGGATAAGGTGTTAAGACCGTGAATTGTGCATAGTCAGGATCAAGCTTTAATGCAAAATTCACTGTTTCCTTCATATCATTTAATGTCTCCCATGGAAAGCCTAGAATGAAGCTGCCACTAGCAAAGCCTTTAAGCTCTTTAACCCATCTAAATACCTTAATTGCTTGTTCGATTCTTATCCTCTTACCTATCTTATCAAGCGTATTTTGAGATGCTGACTCAACACCAAAGTATATTGCAGTACAGCCATTATCATATAGAAATTTAAGTAATTCCTTATTAACATGATCTACCCTGGAACCACAAGCGAATGTTATGTCAAGTCCTCTCTCCTTTAATTCCCTTATTAGGTCATAAATGAACTTCCTATTAACTGTTAATTCGTCATCAGTGAATACGACAGTCTTAGCTCCATATTTATTAACTACATCTTCAATCTCATCAACTACCTTCTTAGCTGACCTAAACCTTATCCTTCTACCCCAAAAGTACGACGTTATACAGAATGAGCAGCCATAAGGGCATCCTCTACTAGCCATTATATGTGCTATCTTTATAGGCTTATTAAATAGCGTGTACTTATCCATGGGTAATAAATGCCTTGCTGGTGATGGGAGTTCATCTAGATCTCTAATTAGTGGTCTAGGCTTAGTTACTATGACTTTACCATCTCTTGCTCTAAAAGCTATACCTTCAATGTTCTTTAAGCGCTCTTCATTTAATCCATAACGCTCAATAACGTTTACTAACTCAAGCATTGTGTACTCACCTTCATACCTGACAACCACATCAGCACCGTGATTCAATGCTTCCTCATACATGAATGTAGGATGAACACCGCCGACGACTATAGGTACATCGGGAAGTAACTCCTTAAGTATAGCTATCGCTCTATAACCCCTAGGAGCTGTTGGTGTTTGTAACGATATACCTATTACATCAGGTTTCCACTCCTTAACCTTCGTTATAAATTCCTTAGTGTTTAATCTAAGTGTTGGTGTATCTAGTATTTTAACTTTATGACCTTCCTCCTCAAGAACAGCCGCTATCCACGCAAGACCTAATGGTGGTGCATTCATTCCAGTAATTCTGTAAATTTCTAAATCATGAATATCAGGGGGTAATGTAAGTAATATCCTCATATCCATACCTAAGATATTAACCTAAGAGTTAGGGATAAGGTGCCTAGGACATAATTCCATATGCGTAAATCATTAAACAGGGCTTTAATATTACTTCTTAATACCTAACCTTAAAAGTATCGATCCTAAAGCTGGTGATATGAGTAGTAAGTCATTTAATGATTTAGGTATGAATGGCAATATCTCTGATAATATTGTACTATAATCTTTAAGTATTCTAAATATGCATGATATACTCCTTACTATTTTCGTATTGTCTCTTCTAATAACCCCCTCAACACCCTCCATAAGTTTTTCATAACATTCAGGCTTTACCTCTAATAACTTCTTAAGTATGTATACTGTATTGATCCTTAATGCTTCACCCCCAAGACCTCCCTCAAGATATATGTACAGCATGTTCTCATTAGTGTATTCTAGACATTTAACTCTTACACACTCAAACTCATCAGGGAAGAAATCATCATTATAGGAGTATGCAGTACCTTTTCTTACTAAAATCACTAAGTGAAACCAAGCATCCCTTAATCTGTAAACGTTTAGAGAGTAGCCATGGTATGCTCTAGCAATTCTCCAGAATCTCTTAACTTTAAATTCACTTAGACCTAGTTTTGACTTAAGTAATGATGAGGTTGTTGCTGGCGGATCCCTACATTTTGCATTATATTTCAAACATGACTTAACCTGAATATCAACACTCTTAAGAATAGTGTATGTAAACTCATAGAGAGCCGTTTCCCTTATTCTTTTCATGGAATCCTACTCCAAAAGATATTTAACCAACACCCTAATATTGTTAAATACTTAAGTTAAAGTAGTATATGTGGTGGGTCTCTAATGCGTAGGGATGAAGCACTTAATTTACTGAGGAAGTACTTAAAAGATGAAAAAATGGTCAAGCATTGCTTAGCTGTTGAGGCAATAATGAGAGCATTAGCTAAGAAGTTAGGTGAGGATGAGGATTTATGGGGACTTACAGGCCTACTTCATGATATTGATTACGATGTGGTTAATAGGGATATTAATGTTCATGGACTTAAAGCATTAGAGATACTGAAGGATTTACTACCTGATGAAGCACTAGATGCTATAGCAGCTCATAATGAACTTAATGGATATAAGCCTAAGAAGCTTAATAGTAGATTAATTCATGCCTTAAGAGCAGCAGATCATCTATCAGGATTAATAATTGCTACAGCCCTCGTTATGCCTAGCAAGAAATTAAATGAAGTCAGAGTTGAGTCACTAAAGAGAAAGTTTAAGTCTAAAGACTTTGCTAGAAGAGTTAGAAGAGATAAGATTAGAGAGATAGAGGGTGTAGGGTTAAGTTTAGATGAGTTCTTTAGCATAGGACTTGAAGCATTAAAGGGTATTGCTCAGGAGTTAGGTCTTTAAGATGTATAAGGTTGGTATAAATTTATCATTAAGTTTTACGGATCAAGATATTCAGGATATTACGCTAAGGCTTCATAGCGTATTAACTAAGATAGGAATTCATGCCTACATCGATAGAAGCCTACAGAGTGTTATAGCATTAGAACATGAAGTCACCATAGCATTCTTTGCATCACGTTTAGGTAAAGCAATACTAAATATGCAAATAGATTGCTTAGAAAGTAGGGGGTGCTTTACTAAACTCGATAATCTCGTATCTCTATCTAATCTCATAATTAAAGAGCTAGGATTAGTAACAGTTAATAACGTGGAATATGCGGTTAAGCGTGAATTAATTTACGAAGATATAAGTGAAATTAATCTTAATAACATAGATCAAAAATTAAGGCATAGAGGATTCTTAAGAATTTCTTCAAGTAGGAAGGATGTAGATTTAGGATTGAAAACTGGCAAGCTGCTTACCTATAAATATAAATACATAGATAGTAGACTTAACCCGATTTTGATAGACATTATATACATACTTAGGAGGTCAGGTCTAAATATAACTATAGTTACTTGTTTGACATTAACGAGATTACCAGTAACTAGTGATTTTCTTATTAAACTAATGTCGTTAAGTGATGTAGTGCTAGCGATAATCCAGGATAGTTTGAAGGGTTAAGTGTAATAACCTATCAGTAAGGCCAGGTCTCTTCATCATTCAGATTTAGCCAAACTCATCATGTTATCCATATTTTCTTACTTTCTGCAATATATAACCATTATTGAGATTAAAGCTACTATTACGATGAGTAGAGCAGCTATACTATACCATACATAACTAGGTACCACATTTCTCACTAAGGTCTTAGTTAATGTATAAGTAGTTGTTTCGGTTATTGTATGTGTTACTGTATTAGTTAATGTTACTCTCTCAGTCTCTGTACGTACTACCTCACTCGTTACTACATTAGTCATAATTTTAGTCGTAGTTAGTGTTTCAGTAACTTTCTCCCTTATCTTTCCTGTTATGGTTTTATTCATCATAATTGTCTTAGTTTGAGTGTAAGTTATTGTTCGTGGACTAACTATAAACTTACTTATCTGCTCCTTAACGCTTCCCTCCAAGGTCTTTAGTGCATATTCACGTATGGATGAATCATCAGTTACATTCACGTTAAGTTTGCTTAATTCATTAATATCTACTAACTCAATTAGTTCTGAGTAGACGTTTACCCGGTTAAATCTCTTAGCTTCTTCAACACTTTCCGTACTTATATCAGGTGTTGTATCATAACCAGTAACGACTACAGGGTATGTTAACCTAGCACTTGCTAATAGGTCTAGCGAGACCCAACCCAGTGGTGGTATGTAAGCTACAACATAGCCGTGAGGACCGGCATTCTTGAAGTATATGATGGAGTTCTCTACGGGTATGGGTAAGTATAATGGTAAGTACACATAACCATACTCTATCTTAGCAGGTATTCCGTAATGCCATAGCAAATTCATAAGGACCCTAGACATATCATCACAATCTCCAGCTCTCCCCTTTACAACATCCTCAAGAGTCCTGGGTAACGCACTTGGAGAGTACTTAATGTAACCACTCCTATAAATGAAATATGCTGCTGATAAAGCTAAGTAAGCCTTACTTACCGCGCTCACATTCTTGCCTGTCCTCTCCTTAAACCATTTTTCAAAGTCTTCAACAACAACATCCTCAACTATCTTAACTGGGGTCTTAACGAATTTTGCTAGAATGTCTGAAGGTATGGTGTAAATACCCTTAAACATGTCAGGATTATTCATTATATCCATAAGAACCTTAGTAAAATTGACCATCCTAACATGAATTTTAGCAACCATGAATGCATCGGTTAAATTATGCATCTTTAAACCAACAACAACACCATTGCCTGATTTATTCATGTAACTATTACCGCCTATATTAACTATTATTACTGTTTGATTCAAATTACCATCACTATAGTTAAGAGGCATCTCAAAGTAAGCTTTCTCATCAGTAGCGACGACTATGTAGCCATAATCTATGAGGTAAAGAGTGTATTCAACTATGGGGCCGTAGGTACTACCTGCATTAACTGTACTATTCAATAATTGAAGCATTAAGAGAACTATAATTAATTGTAATAGTCCATACCGGACTCTCTTAAAGGCAATATCCATAATGTTTTCCCATCAACTATGATGGATTAGGGGTTTATATATGAATCTTAAATTTAATAACACATATATTAGCGAGATGTTTAGGGATTAGCTCTGTGAGTAAGTCATTAAGCAATAATGTAGTAAGTATTAAATACTTAGGTAATAATTCTTTTAGGATTTCATTAACAGTTCCTAAGGATTGTCTAAACATAGCATATCTATGCATGGGGTTAGCAGTACTTAAAAATATTCTCAAGTGTAAAGATGGATATTTAAGTTTAAAGTGACCTAATGAGGTCTTATGCAGGGAATCCCAAGCATTTAAGTATGTGTTAAACTATGTAAAATTCAGTGATGATGATATTAAAATGGTATTAACGCTAACGGTAAATAAGGATGTCTTAAAGATTGAGGATTCAAAGGTGTTTCAAGAGTTTATTACGAGACCTAGATTACTACTTTCAGATATAATTAATGACTTAAGGACAAGTCTAAGGTTTAAGTACGTCTGGGAATACCTAAATAATCTAGCATTACTCGGTGAGGAAGTACTAATAACTTTAAGGGATGGATCAAGAATCTCGGGTGAAGTACTTGGGTTAAAGTTGGATGGCTCATTAGTACTCCTTGCAAATAATGAGGTTAGGTACATTGATCCATTGAAGGTTGTGTCTGTAAAGCGTCTCCGGCCTTAACTCACTATTTGGCTCCAAACAAATGCTTTATTAACTTAATTACTTCTCTTATGCTTAGGTACTCTAATTGAGGTGTAAATGTGGTTATTGTGAGAATTATTAATGGATCCATTAAAGAAGTGAATTTAGAGTGTAGCAATAAGTCATCAGTAAATCTTCATAAACTTATTGAAATGCTTGAACTGAATAAGGATATTGAATATATGGTTATAGGTGATGGTAAAGTTCTAGATGAGAGTGAAGATATATGTAGATATAAAAAAGTTATTGTGACAGTCCTAGCGGAAGGAGGGTGATGTAACCCGACCGCTACTGATTAATGATGATGTGGCGGTGTCTGATGAATCTTAATAACTATATAGAATTCATGAATTACTTCTTAATGAGCATCTTGAGCAGTTGTGATCTAAGGCTTCCTTACTATATAGATATACTTAAACTTATGAGGGGTGAAGTGATGCTGATGCTTGATAACTTAAGGAATAATCACCATATAGATTTACTGAGAAGCTTAAAGGTGGTGATTGAAGCATCCATTCAACTCTTTTATTATTTTAGTAAGTACGGTATGAATGAGGAAGGGATTTTAAGGGAAGTTAAGAGGAGGGAGAGGTCAGCAACTACATTCAATATTAAAATGGTTAGTAAAATTAAAGGTCTTCATTTAAACATTAGGAAGGAGATCATCAAGACATACCTAACCATATGTGAGTTTACTCATCCAACGCGTAATTTACTTCTCATTCATGAATATAAGAGCAAGGAAATACTCCATGACCTTTTACGTAGATCCGCAGACATAATGACCTACTGTTTGCTTAGAGTATGTGGGACCAATGTCATTAATGATGATTTACTAAAGATGATTAATAGATTAGGACTTGAAAGGTCGATGAGGTATATTGGTAAGTCTCAACATTGAATCAGAACCCGGACCTCAACATCATTTAATCAGTCGGAACCCAAGTGGTTGCCCGTGCATGGTATTTTAGGTGTTTTCGTTATTTTGGTGACCATGCATGGGTTCATCCCACCTTTCCCTGTCTCCTCCCCGCCTACGGTTCCAGAGCGTTGCTTTTCCTCCAGAGCCATCGGCGAAGAGGAGGTTTGCCTCGTCCCTCGCCTACGGCTCATCAGCTCATCGGCTCCTCGGTGCCCTTATATGGGTATTCATGCTTATAAGTGTTTCTAGTAGCTAAACTACCTAAAAGACCTTTACCTACTGAACAGTCATCACTCTACTCATTAGATATTATGACTCCTTAAATAATTTCTTATGTACTCCCTAACTTTAAGGCCTGCAGGCTCGCCTAAGACACGCTTAGTTAAGCTACAGAATGAACATGTGTCACCCTGAGAGATTAATCCGCAATATCTGCATTTACCTACTTCCCTTTCCTCAGTGACTCGTCTCCAATATTTTTCAACATTACTTACGAATCTCCTTATGAATGATACTCTTAT
>CAZAMI010000054.1:0-7982 GCA_964486465.1 uncultured Desulfurococcaceae archaeon
CTAGGCTGAATATCTATGTTGGGTGTGGTGAGAGAGGTAATGAGATGGCTGATGCTCTACATAGCTTCTTAAGGCTTAAGGATCCTGAGTCAGGTAGGCCACTCTACGAGAAGGCGGTGTTCATCGCTAATACATCAAACATGCCTGTAGCGGCTAGAGAGACTAGTGTGTTCTTGGGTGTCACTATTGGTGAGTACTTTAGGGATATGGGCTATGACGTACTAATGGTTGCTGACTCAACATCTCGTTGGGCTGAAGCCATGAGGGAGGTCAGTGCTAGGTTAGAGGAGATGCCTGGTGAGGAGGGGTTCCCTGCATACTTAGGTTCTAGGCTGGCTGAATTCTATGAGAGATCTGGTAGGGTTAAGTGTCTTGGTAGACCTGAAAGGGAGGGATCATTAACAATTGTTGGTGCTGTATCACCTCCAGGTGCTGACTTTAGTGAGCCAGTAACTCAGAATACCTTAAGGTATATAGGTACGTTCATAGCGTTAGATGTTGCGCTAGCTAATAGGAGGCATTTCCCAGCAGTTAATTGGCTATTAAGCTACTCACTATATGTTGAGGCTCTAGCTAAGTGGTGGTCTAGGGAGTTCCTAACATGGAAGGAGATGAGGGATGAGGCCTTAAGCATATTGCAGAGGGAAGCTGAACTCATGGAGATAGTAAGACTTGTAGGTCCTGACGCACTACCTGATCAGGACAAGCTATTATTAGATGTTGCTAGGATGATTAGGGAGGACTTCTTACAGCAAAACGCATTCCATCCAATTGATTGTTACTGCCCACCAGAGAAAACTGTGAGAATGATGGATGTAATATTGAGATTCTATAGATTAAGTAGGGATGCTCTAAATAGAGGTGTACCATTAGAGAAGATTAGATCATTACCTATTAGAGTTAAGATAGCTAAGATGAAGGAAGTACCATACGATGAATTCCCGAAGGTATATAAGGAATTAATTAATGAGATGGAGAAGAGCTTTAATGAGTTGGTAAGAGGTGGTGAGTAAGATGACTACTGAGATGTATGTGAAGGAGGTTAGAAGGGCTACACGTGCGAGGGGTTCACT
This sequence comes from uncultured Desulfurococcaceae archaeon, assembly GCA_964486465.1. Taxonomy (GTDB): domain Archaea; phylum Thermoproteota; class Thermoprotei_A; order Sulfolobales; family NBVN01; genus CAZAMI01. Next base: position 1,074 of record CAZAMI010000054.1, read on the forward strand.
ACTCTTTGTTGAGTCATTACCTGGTGTAAGGTATGGAGAGGTAGTTGAGATAACATTAGAGAGTGGGGAGATTAGGCTTGGCCAAGTGATCGATGTATCAAGAGATGTTGCTGTAATCCAGGTATTCGGTGGCGTTAGTGAGATTAACACCAAGGCTGCTAGGGTGAGGTTTAAGGGTGAGACATTAAAGTTACCTGTCTCACTTGATATGTTAGGAAGGATATTTGATGGCTTAGGTAGGCCAATTGATGGAGGACCACCAATAGTACCTGAGGACTACCTAGATATTAATGGTGCACCAATAAATCCAGCAATTCGTGAGCCACCGACAGAATTCATAGAGACTGGTATCTCCGCTATTGATGGCTTATTCTCGATTGTTAGGGGTCAAAAGCTACCGATATTTAGTGGTTCAGGATTACCTCACAACAGGATAGCCGCACAGATAGTGAGGCAGGCTAGAGTTAGAGGTAAGGGAGAGAGATTCGCTGTAGTGTTTGCAGCTATTGGAGTTACTTATGAGGAGGCATACTTCTTCATAGAGAATTTAAGGAGTAGTGGTAATATAGAGAATGTCGTTGCATTCATAAATACAGCTTCATCACCGGTTATTGAGAGGATAGCCATACCTAGGGTAGCATTAACTACAGCTGAGTTCTTAGCCTGGAAGCATGGTATGCATGTATTAGTCGTCATGACTGACATGACAAATTACTGCGAGAGTCTTAGAGAACTTAGTGCTGCTAGGGAGGAGATACCGGGTAGGAGGGGCTATCCAGGATACATGTATACAGACCTAGCAACTATATATGAGAGGGCTGGTAGGATTAAGGGTATGAAGGGCTCAATAACCCAAATGCCTATACTAACCATGCCTAGTGACGACATAACCCATCCCATACCTGACCTCACAGGTTACATAACTGAGGGTCAGATAGTACTTTCAAGAGATCTCCATAGAAAGGGCATATACCCACCAGTCGATGTATTATTATCGCTATCTAGGCTCATGAAGGATGGTGTAGGCCCCGGTAGGACTAGGGAGGACCATTATCAAGTATTCATGCAGTTAATAGCTGCTTACGCGGAGGGTCAATACCTTAGGGAATTGACAGCTATAGTTGGTGTTGAATCATTAACTGAGCGTGATAGGAAGTACTTAGCGTTTGCAGACCTATTTGAGCGTAAATTCGTAAATCAAGGAGAGTATGAGAGGAGGACCATAGAGGAGACATTAGATATCGGTTGGGAGCTCTTAGCTACACTGCCTGAAGAGGACCTTAAGTTAGTTAGTGAAGAGAACATAAAGAAGTACCATCCAAAATACAGGGGCACACGGAGTGAGAGGTCCTAAGATATGTCACAGCAAGTAATAAGAATCGTTAGACCAACAAAGATAGAGCTGATTAGGTTAAGGAGAAGACTTACTATTGCTCGTAGACTCCATAAAGTATTAAAGGATAGGTTAGTCATTCTAACTCAAGAACTTATATCGTTAATCAGGGACGCTTTAAGCCTGAGGAGGGAAATTCATAATGGATTAGACATATGTGATGAGAAGTTAGCTGAGGCATTATCAGTAAGTACTCTAAGGGATGCTGAAGTATTAGCTACTACGCTTTACGAAAAGTTCCAGGTAATAGTCGGTAGTAGGGTTTCAGCTGGTGTTCGAGTACCGTTACTTGATGTAGAGTTCTCCGAGTACTCTGACGCATTAACTAGAAAACCTCTATCCCTTATCGATGCAGCGAGATGTTATAGATCCATTATTGAGAAGATAGTTAAGTTAACAGAAATCGAGTACTCAATACTTAGGATAGGTTCGGAAGTATCTAGAGTTAAGAGGAGGGTTAATGCTTTAGAGTACATCTTAATACCTAGGCTCATAAATACCATAAAATTCCTTGAAATGAAGTTTGAAGAAAGAGAGCGTGAAGATAAGATTAGGTTAAAGAAGGTTAAGGAGTTACTACTTAGGAAAGCTGGTGGGTGAGTTGTTAGAGGATGAGAGGGTACTTGAGAAATACTTAAGTGAGGAATTAAGAGTAGTAAATAAGTCATTACCCTTAAGGAGGAAGTCATTAAGTGAGTTACTGAGTGAGAAATATCCCCACGTATTAACCAGGGATGGCGGTATCCACATGTTCAGGAAGTCTGAGTTAAGATTAGCTTACGAACTACTTGGTAGTGAGTTGGCAGATAAACTCTACTTACCAATAATCCTTGAAGTTAGGACAGAATTTAAGGAGACTGTTATGAGTATTAATGATGAGATAGCGGCAAGGTTAATAGCTAAAATTTTAGGTTTAAAACATTATGACTTACCCATGTACATATACCCTAAACAACTAAGCGTGTTAAGAAGAGTTATAGGTACCTTAATACACTATGCCTTCGTGTTCAGTTAAGACTTAATTACGCTTAGGAGTTGCTTAACGAACTCATCAGGTGTTAAATTCTCTCTATAACCTTTAATTGTAGCTAAATACACCTTATCTTTATAGATGAACCTAACAACTTCCTTATCTCTACTCCTATATATATCCAATATTTTGATACCGTGTTTTAACGCCTCCTCCTTATACTTACTGAACCTCTTTTGAGCCATACATACCCCTCCCATAATGGAGTGAAACTACTTTAAAAACTCTCACTCACACACTAGATTTAGGTGACGGCGAACACAGGTGGCTCGGGTAGCTCAGCCTGGAAGAGCGCGGGGCTGTGGACCCCGAGGTCCCGGGTTCAAATCCCGGCCCGAGCCCCACTCTTTTGGTGCCTTCTTAATCTATTTCCTTAAGTAAGTCAAGAACTTCATCTAAATGCTTATTTTCTGATTTACGTATTAATTCAATAATCTTCTTTCTTCTCTCACTATTTGGTTCATACAATAGCATTGTTATGAGTAATGCTTTAAGCAGTCTTTTAGTTGTAGCTATCTCGTCCCTTAACTCCCTGATGGTGCGCTCGACATCGGCTACCAATCCTTCCCATTCAGTCAAAAGAGACCACATAACATCTCTGCTGTAGGGAAGAAAAAATTTCTTATCAAAAAGTATGTAAAGTGTTAAGGACAAACTCATAAGTGAAATACATGTAATTTAAATAAATTTTGTGGCATCTTGCATAATCAGTGTTATACTGGGTTCGCGAATCATGATTTAGTATTCCCACGTTGGGATAGGCTATTAAGTTAACTCCTATACATTTCTAGGTGTTAGTATGGTACTGAGTAAGTTTATTATTAGGTCTGGTAAGTCAAAGATTTACTTTGGCCCTGAATCCATTAATGAGCTAAGTAGTTGGGTTAGGGCATTCAATAGAGTATTCATTATTACTGGTAAGAGATCAGCTAAAGTTAGTGGTGCTTTAAGTGATGTTCAATCCATACTTAATAATTATGGTATCAAGTATGAAGTATTTGATAAGGTATTCCCTAACCCTACAGCCAGCCTTGTTGATGAAGCCTCTGAACATGCTTGGAGATTTAGTACTGATGCAATCATAGCTATAGGCGGTGGTAGTGTCATAGATACAGCAAAACTTGTAAGTATAATTGTTAAGTGCGGGGGTAGGGCTAAGGAGTACATTAAAGGTGTTAAAGAGGCTTACGATTCAGTGCCATTAGCAGCTATAAACCTAACTCACGGAACTGGTACAGAAGCTGATAGGTATGCTGTAATAACTATTGAGGAGACTCAAGAGAAGGTAGGCATTGCAAGCGAGTTTATATACCCGTCAATAAGTATTGATGAACCTAAGTACTTACTAACACTACCAAGGACTCAAACCATATATACAGCATTAGATGCGTTCTACCATGCTGTAGAGTCAGCTACTAGTAAAGCATCATCACCGTATGTCTTAACATTAGCTGAGGAAGCAGTAAAGCTCATAGTTAAGTGGCTACCTATAGCTATTCGTGAACCTAGTAATATTGAAGCTAGGTATTGGCTACTATATGCATCCATGATTGCAGGTATATCTATAGATCATGGTAGAACTCATATAATACATGCTATAGAGCACGCATTAAGTGGTTTAAACCCGAACTTAGCCCATGGTGCTGGACTAGCAATTATAGGGCCTCAAGCAATTAAGTACATATATGAATCCCTGCCTGAAGTAACTTATAGGTTAATTAAATACATGGATCCTGAGTTAGAACCTAGACCTGAGCATTCAGATAGAGCACTCAAAGCCGTTATTAGATTTCAACAATCCATAGGCTTTACTGAGAGATTAAGGGATTACGGATTTAGCGAGAAAAACGTTACTGAGATTAATAAGTTAGTATTTACAGCTATGAGGTATATATTAAGGCTGACGCCATTCAATGTGAATGAGAACATGGTTAAGAATATATTCCTGAAATCACTTTAAACCAATACTCTGTAATCCCTTAATCACATAACTTCGTTTTAGATATACCTCCTTTATTAGTTCGCATACTTCACATTTTTAGGTGCTAGGAGTGAGTTACAGAAGTGTTAAGGAGATTGGTGAGGAGGTATACGTACCTGATACTAGTGTCATAATTAACGGTGTGCTTAGGAGGTTAATCGTTGATGGTAAGATTAAGGGTAGGTTAGTCATACCTAAGGAATTCATTCAGTACTACGAGAACATAGTGAAGTCAGGGAGGTCGATAGGTTACATAGGCTTAGAAGAGATTAGACTCGTTAAAGCTATAGCTGAATCTAAAGGTCTTAGGATGGACATTATTTCGACAGGTAGGAGGTTTCAGGATAGTATCGATTCACTGATTAGGGATTTAGCTTTAGAATTAGGTGCTATACTCATAACCTCATCTAAGGTTCAGCAAGTAGCTGCTGAATCCTTAGGTATTAAAGTCATGTTCATAAAACCTGAAATGACCAGGCTAACACTTCTCGAGAAGTTCTTTGACTCCAAGACAATGAGTGTTCACTTAAAGGAAGGCGCTAGACCTGTAGCTAAGAAGGGTAGACCTGGTCATTGGATACTCATTGAGCTATCTAATGAACCAGTAACTAGGGAGGAGATTGAAGCTATAGCTGAAGAGATTATGGAGGCAGCAAGAATAACTCCTGAAGCCGTTATCGAGGTTGATAGATCAGGCTCAACCATAGTTCAGATGGGTGATTACAGAATAATAATTACTAGGCCTCCCATGAGTGATGGCTGGGAGATAACTGCTGTTAGGCCACTAATTAAGTTAAGACTTGAAGACTATAACCTACCTGAGAAGTTAGTTAAGAGGTTGGAGGAGAGAGCTGAGGGTATCTTGATAGCTGGAGCTCCAGGTATGGGTAAGACCACCTTCGCGCAAGCACTAGCTGAGTACTATGCTAGGAAGGGTAAGATTGTGAAAACAATTGAATCACCTAGGGACATGAGGCTACCAGCAATAGTTACTCAATACTCTAAAGTATATGCTAATCCCGATGAGCTCCACGACATACTACTACTTAGTAGGCCTGACTATACTGTGTTTGATGAAATGAGGACTGACGAGGACTTTAAGCTATATGTTGACTTAAGGCTTGCAGGTATAGGCATGATAGGTGTTGTTCACGCTACATCACCTATAGATGCTATTCAGAGATTCATAAGAAGGGTTGAACTAGGCATGATACCTTCCATCATAGATACGGTAATATTCATAGATTCAGGTGAGGTTAGAAAGGTTTATGAGTTAAACATGACTGTTAAACTACCTACAGGTCTTAGGGAAGCTGAACTAGCTAGACCAGTTATTGAGGTTAGAGACTTCCTTACTGGTGAGTTAGAGTATGAGATATATACATTCGGTGAACAGACCGTTGTAGTACCCGTGAGAGGAGCTTTAGTATCAAGTATTGAGACTAAGTTGAGGGGTATATTGGCATCATTAATGCCTACAGCTGAGGTCAGGATTCAGGGTACTCAAGTGAATATAGTAGTCCCTAGAGAGGATATAAGATCCTTAAAGAGGTTAAGGAGAAAGTTAAGGAAATTAGAGGATGAGTACGGTGTTAAGATTAACTTGAGAGTTGTCTAATATTGACAAGCTCCTACAAGAATGTAGCTAAGGCTGTTATTGAGGGCATTAAAAACCCACCGGATAAGGCTGTAGAGCTTGTTAGGTTAAGGAGGATCATTAAGTTAGTATCTAAAAGTGGTAGAGTCATCTACATCGCCTTAGGTACTACAGGTGACTACCTTCTAATACCGAGACTTTTCTGTACGTGTAAGGACTTTGAGTTAAATGTAGTAATTAGGAAAGTTAAGGGTACCTGTTATCACTTAATAGCTCTCGAATTAGCGCTAAGGAGTAATAGTTTTAGGGAGTTAAGTGTTGATGATGAGACGCTAAATGACATTATATATGAACTCATATTTAGTGGTAGGTCGGTCACTCTACGTAAGAAGTTACTAGGTATTTCTTGACCTCAGTCCCGGTGGAGGCTCATCAATACTCAGTGACGTGCAATTCTCATCATTTCCTAACTAATTATTACTAAGAATTTAATAAGAGATTGAGGAGTTAGTATTGTGAGGGGGATTAATATGGGTAGGAGGAGTAGGAAGAGGTTTAAGAGGAGGATTAAGCCTCCTAAGAGATTACCTAAGATATTTCAATGTCCTGCATGCGGCTTACCCACACTGACTGTTGAGATGAAGATATATACCACTGAGGATGGTGAGGAGAAGAAGATGGCTATGATTAGGTGCTATAATTCCGAATGTGGCTTGAGAGCCGTTATGAGGGGCTTACCATCAATTTATAGTGAGGTTGACGCATACGCTAAATTCCTTGATGCATTTAGTGAAGGTAGTATTGAGGTAAGTTATGAGCGTGGGGAGGAGAGTGAGGAGGGTTCATGAATACTTAACCTCTAAGATACGTAATGGTGAGGTACTCCACTTCTCACTAATAGATCCTGA
>CAZAMI010000055.1:0-7900 GCA_964486465.1 uncultured Desulfurococcaceae archaeon
TCATACCACCACTCAACTCATGAGGATAAGACTTAGCCCTAGCAGGATCTATACCAACGAGTTTTAAGAGTTCAGTAGCCTTCCTATATGCTTCGGACTTACTAGTACCCTCCTCATGGGTTAGGATTACATCAGCTATTTGTTTACCTATATTCTTAACGGGGTCTAAGGAGTTCATGGCTCCTTGGAATACCATACTAATCCTTTTCCATCTATAACTCCTCTTAAATTCATTCTCAGATAGTTGAAGTATGTCTACACCATCGAAAATGACTTTACCTCCAACAATCTTACCAGGTGTGGGTACAATTCGTAACAAACCGTATGCCAATGTAGATTTACCACAGCCAGACTCGCCAGCAATTCCTAATGCCTCACCACGTTTAATACTGAATGAAACCCCATCAACAGCCCTAACCACACCCTCGTAAGTATAGTAGTATATTTTGAGATCCGATACATGTAATAGGTACTCGCTAGTGCTCACAATACCCACCGAACCTATATGAATAATAGCCGAAGGAGTAATAAAGATAAAAGCTGAATTTTACATTAGCTAGAGGTATTTATCCATACTTCCTAAATTTAGACAGCATAACTTAGCCACTTAGTTGTTTTCAGTCTGCTTAGGTGTAGACTCACTCCTAGCTTACTTTCCTGACTTAGCTCTAGAGATATATACATTATGAGTGGTTGTGTTCACGATGATGAATCATATTTAGGAATGAAGCATTGCTTGTAAAACTAAAACAAGTGGTTAATAGTATATCGTTGGTGTTGTAGCTTCTAAAAGTCTTCTCCTCTTCATAAAGCAGGGTTCATTAACATTAAGGGTGTTAACAAACTTAAGAATTACTCTTAATCCTGTAATTATATAGGTTAAGAACTTACTAAACTTATCACCATTACTTACAACATATATGTAAGGTATGCCTTCACTAGTAAGTAATTCGCTTAGACTCCTTACCTCCTCTATGTTCTCAACATAAAACATTATTAATGAATCTCTTCTAACGCTAAATATTACTGCATGGAGCAACTCCTCATAGGGGTATACCCTGCAAGGCATGCATAGGGTCTCATAAAACTTTAAGCATGTATAGTAGCCTGAAGCTAAACCTACATCATTAGATACTATAACGACTTCACTTACATTCTTAAGGATTTCGCATAGATTCTTCATAATGATTTCCTTCTTACGTGATTCATTAATTACATCTCTAACTTTACTTAAGTCTATAGCTTGTCCAGCTATTCTCGCAGCAGCTGTTGACATAGCAATAAAGCTACTGATACCTACAGGTAAGGATTCATGTGTCTTAACGATATTAATTACGATATCTGCATTATGTGCTAATGGCGAATTAGGCTCAGAAGTTACTGCTATAACTTTGAATCCATATTCTCTTAATTCCCTAGCTGCTTTAACAACACTTTTAGTCTTACCTTTGTAAGAAAATGCAATATAGCCGTACCCACCATCACTACTGTGCAATTTCATATGATTCTTAATGATGTAAATAGGATCAATAGCACTAAACCTAAAAGTAGAAAGATATTGGAGTACTAAAGCTGAAGCGTAAGAATCACCCGCACCAAAAGCAAATCCTCGCGTAAGCTTAATTTTCGGTAGCTCTATCTTAACAACTTCACGTATTGTATCATATATTTTATTCGTCTCGTATAAGATGTAATCACTTAACTTCAAGACTAACTTCACACCGAATACTTAATAGCTACCCAAAGATAAAACTTAGAAATTTAAAGTGTACTTAATTAATACATCAATGTTAAAATAGAAGAGATAACACTGTAGCTATAAAAACAATTATTCCCCAACTAGCCATACCTATATACGCCCAAAATCCCTCATCATCTCTTTTAGCTATTGCCATATTCTTCACCTCTAGACCCGATAGATATGTCAAGAGTAATGTAACCTTAAAAAAGCGGTATATCCTTAAGGAGTAATACTGAGTTATGTATTTTGGGGTTTAAAATGCCTACTCAATACACTGTACATACTTACTACAGCACCATCAAGAGATGTAAGCCTTAAAATAGCTAGGGAGCTTGTGAGGAGAAGGTTAGTGCCTGTGTTAACATAGTTTCAGGAATCTACTCAGTATATTTATGGAAGAGTAATGTGGAGGAAGGTCAAGAGGAATTGTTAATAATGAAAACCAGAAAGGAGTTAATTAACGATGTCATCAAGTTAATTAGGGAGTTACATCCATATGAAGTACCTGAAATAATATCATTAAGTATTAGTGAGGGCTATGAAGAATATCTCAAGTGGATCGATGATGTGGTTTACATTAAGGTTGAGAAAGGGAAGTAAGGCTATTAATGACTTAGTTAAGTTAGGTTAGATTAGCTCTTAAGTAATGTAGCTCTTAGGGAATAAGAGCGCCCTCAACACTAAATACTTTTGATTTCCTGATCTTACTGATTCTTCTTGCGTGAGTTAATACCAGATTAACCATCCTCTCAAGTTCAGTAGTCTTTAATGCTTCAGCATACAGTCTTATCTTAGGCTCCGTTCCTGACTTCCTTATCAATATCCAAGACTTATCTTCAAAGTTTATTCTAATACCATCAATAGTTAAGACCTCTGCTACCCTTTTCTTAAGCTTCCTGGGTAGTTCTTCGCTCACAAAATTAGCTACGTCATCATATATCTGATTCCTTAGCTCGGTATCTACTAGTATGGAGTATCTAGCTTGAGGATAATTAGGTATCTGCTTCATTAGACTATGTATACCTACTCCCTCCTCCATCATGATCTTAGTTATTAGTGCAGCCTGATATATTCCATCAACCCACGTACCCCATGATGGGTCAATCAACTTCCAGGGCTCTCCTGCCATTAGTACATCTCCATACTTAAGGAGACCTTCATGAGTTTTACCTAGCTTAGTTAAGAATAATTTGCCACCCAGTTCATACACTATGTCTTTTAAAGCATTACCGCAGTCTATCGATGCAACGATACTTCCCTTACCTTCTCTTAATTTATAGTATGCTATTAATGCCAAGATCCTATCCTGTTTAATGAAACCCCTAGCAGGGTCTACGATAGCTAATCTATCACCGTCTCCATCGTGAGCGAAGAATACATCAGCATTTAGGCTCTGTGCTATAGGTCTTAACGGTTCTAAGACATCTGGTCTGGGTTCAGGTACCCTGCCTGGAAACCTACCATCAATATTAGCATTTAACGTAAATACCTTAGCACCTAAATTCCTTAAAACTTTAGGGGTCACATGTGATGCAGCACCATTAGCTGTATCGATAAGTATTTTAGGTGTAAATTTCACCTTACTTGGACTTAATCTACTACTCAACCCCTCAATATACTCATCAATTAAATCAACCCTAAGACTGTAGCTACCTACTAAATCCCAATTTTTAGGCATCCATACACCCCTTCTTAGTAACTCCTCAGCCTCCCTCTCCTCGATACTTGTTAACTCCATAGCCCTACCACTAAATACCTTAAAGCCGTTATCTGTTGGTGGATTATGAGATGCCGTTACATAGACCCCGCAATTACACTTTATTTTCTTTATCGACCAAGGGATAAGAGGTAAAGGAACTAAACCGGTATCTAAGACATCAGCACCAACATACATAGCTCCAGTAATTACTGAGAACTTAAGTATTGGTGTTGTAACTCTCCCATCACCACCTACACACATGGATTTAGCGTTAAACATGTATGCAATGGCAGCACCTAATTTAAACCCTAATTCCGGATTTACCTTCTCGGGATACTTACCTCTAATACCTGAGGTACCAAATAATTTACCCATTAAGCTTACCCGATAAAACATTTAATCACAACCTTAAATAGTAGCGTTTGTCTCGTACTATTTAAGTTATTAAATCTTATAGTGGAGATAATTCATGAATAAGAATAATTAAGGTATAGGTAATGAGTGTTTCAAGTAAGGAAAGAGTGCTTCAATGTAAGATGCGTGAGGTTAATGATAGGGATATTGGTTACGTCTATGATATAGAGTTAAAATCATTTAAGTATCCATATCCCATTTACTTATTCATTATGTATCTTAAACTTTTCCCTGAACTATTCATAGTAATTGAATGTGAGGGAAAGGTTGTAGGTTACGGCATTGCTATTATTGAACCTGGTAGGGTAGGCCACATAATATCAATAGCTATTGACCCTAAGTATAGGGGATTAGGATTAGGTAAGGCATTGATGAAGGAGTTAGAACGAAGGTTAAGAAGTTATGGTGTAAATACAGTGAAGCTTGAGGTATCAGTAAATAATCACATAGCAATCAATTTATATAAGTCACTAGGTTATAAGGTAGTAAAGAGAATAAGTGGTTATTATCCTGATGGCTCAGATGCTTACCTCATGACCAAGAATCTTACTTAATACCGTTCGTGCCTTGGCTTCTACAGGCGGTAAAGCGTAAACTCTAAATATGTTCATGTACTTAGGGAGATTCCTAACGATAGAGCTTTCAAATGCCCTTATGGATCTAGACTCACCACCCATATCAATAATTCTTACGGTATCCCTCTCTGAAGTTATGCTTATAACCTCAAGAAACGTTTTAACGTTATGATCTGAAAGACCCTCCCTCTCTAATGCTTCATTAACCTTAGCAACTAACTCCTTTAAGCTTCCTCGGATTGGTTCATCACTAAATACTATTCTTTCATAGATGACCTTATAACTTCTTCTACGGAGGTATAAACCTATAAGATCTCTTAGCTCTTTACTTCCTAAGTCTTTATTCATGACAAGATTAATTAGTCCACCAACAAAGAAGTCATCCCATAAATGGAACCTACCCTCCTTAACTGAATCTAGTATACCTTTAGGATCAACGTATGGTTCAAGATAAGTTCTTATATTGGGATCATCGACCATTAATCTATAGATGGTACTCAGCAATAATTGGTATGACGTTATTGTTTTATGGTAATAAACAGCTCTATACATATGAAGTCTAGCCATATAGAATGACTCAATAGCATGTATTGATTTAATGGGTACAGATAAATATCCATTCTTATCTAGGGTTATCGTTTGTAATATTCTATCAAGATCTATTAGACCGTAAGCTACTCCTGTATGCAACGCATCTCTAGGTAAGTAATCAAGTCTATCAACATCTAAGTCGCTTGAGAGCATCATATTTAAGGTTTGATTCTTATGGATACCTCTAATAATAGCTGAAATTTCGCTAGGCTCGATACCATACTTTATTAGTACATCCTTTATGTAGGGGTCTTCCTCAATAATCCATGTAGTTATATCTTCATGTCTAAGTCCATATTTAACTAATAGATACTGTTCCAGTGCGTGTGAATACGGTGTATGTCCTATATCATGAAGTAATGCAGCAACCTTAACTAGATCAGCCTCTTCTTCACCTAATAAACCATCACTAATAAACTTACTCGCTAACACACTTGTTATCCTGAAGACACCTAACGAATGTGAGAACCTAGTATGTACCGCTCCAGGATATACATACCATGCCTGAGCTAACTGCTTAACCCTTCTTAATCTCTGAAATGTCGGTGTATCCACGAGTTCCAGCTCTATACCCTTAAGGGGTATGAAACCATGCAACTCATCGTATACGAACTTAGCCCCCCTAACGCTACTTACCATAAGTCTATGTGCCACCTATTAACCCCAAACTACTTGATGAAAGAATGTTAAAAATAGTGAGGTCAAATAATTATGAAGCAATTAAGTAAGAAAATAAGAGATTAAACTTGATGATTTTCATTCTAAACCATATTAAGCTACTTTATACTTTTCCAATCTCGCTACTTATGTCTTTGAAGAGTTTAACTACTTTTTCTCTAAACCTTAGGTAGGCCTGTGTGAATTCATTCATTGTTTTAACGCATGGCCCGTATGAAGGCCAATCATTGACTTTGAGACCTCTATTACCGTAATTCTTATCTATGCCAACCTCCTTGAGTAATTCATTAAGTTCGGGTGAAGCCTCGTAAGCCTTAACGAAGTCATCATATTTCATTAACCTCTCAAGATTCTCCTTAGGTAGCTCTTGAAGTATTGACTCAGCATAATCCTCAAGTCTGAAGTTCTCCTTCATGGATTCCCTAAATATTGCTAATTGATGATTCGGAAATTCCGTATTGGTCATGTTCCTACTAGCAAAGGTTAGTAATGTATCTATTGGCTTACGCTTTGAGGCAGGTAGCAGGTCTATTCTGTCGAATATGAATTCAGCTTGCTCTTTACTTAATCCATGCTTTCTCATTAAGTACTTAATCCATTTTTCTCTATTCCATGGTGAGAATAGTATTTCGTAAACTCTTTGAGCTACATATGTTCCTGAAAGGGCTAGATCGTCCTGTATCTGACGTAACATCCTAGTAATAACGTCCTTACTACCAAGAGTACCTAACTTCACTAAGAAGTTAACAAATTCCTCTCTTAATAAGTTCCTACCGAGAACTCTCTTACCGACTAGGAAGTCTACCCTCTCCCTTATTGGTTTACTCTTAAGCTTTGACCATAAACTCTCATCAACTTTGAGCATTTGAGCTAATTCATCAACTAGTTTATTCTTCTCTTCATCGCTGTATTTCTCAAGACCCTTCATTATTAAGTCAGCTGCTATGACCTCTCTTAAATGATCTTCTAGTCTACCACCCATATTTGTGTCATATGTCTGAGTAGGTATTATTCCCCTCTTTAACGCTTCAGCCATACCTTCAAGGGCTGCTAAGCCTATTAGTACTTCCTGGGATACCGTGTAGCTTACTGTGATGTTTTGACCTATACCTAGTTCATTAAGTCTTCTTGCGATTTCTAATGCAGCAGGATATGCCGCGGCAACTTTAATTACTAAGTTAGGTCTTCCTTTCTCACCTACTGTTCTATAACCCCACAGTAGCCATTCATCGTAGACTTTGAGATCATTCTCTAATCTCGTTGCGAATTCTATAGCGGCTTTTAAGCTCTTCTCAACATTATCTGCAATTAATGGGTTTAATTGATAACTAACTAGACCGTCATGATATCTAGACCAATAGAATGGTGGCCTAAACACTAGGAAGTTCTCCATTAAACCAAATCTTGTAGCCTCCATAGCTATTTCATCAGCATACTTATCCGGGTCTTTAAACCATTCAGGATACTCTTTCAGTAATACCTCCTTAGCGTATTCTTTAAACTTCTTCCATAATTCAGGGTTATCATCGTAAGCTCTAGCAGCTAATGCAGGATTAGTGGATACTTGGACGTAACCTAGATGTCTTAACCATCTTAGTCCTAAGGCGTAATCATTACCGAACTTACATAAACCCTTTAATGAGGCTTGATAATATATATTATTAATCATTAAATTACTTAGCGCCTCAACGTAAGATTTTGCAAGATCGTCCTCACGTAGCTTCTTCTCAACCTCATTAGCTATGTAAGCTAACATGCTATTACCCTTGTTGACTATCTTCATACTACTTAGTTGATCAGTAATTACAGTCTTAAGTATTAGGGGAGAACCGTATTCCTCTCTCTCAATGCTCTCTAATGCCTTTACCGCATTCACTAATGATTTTAATGACTCATTAATTTCCTCATCTGAGAAACCAACACGCTTGCTCTCTATGCCGATAAGATTCCATATGAGTTCTAATAGTAAGTCATACAGTCTATACCTCTTAATAATAGCTTCCCTAAATTTATCATTGCAAATATCACTTACTCTCTCTGCTATAAACTGCATTACAACTCTTCTAGTTAATGACCCTACGACTTCAACTAATCTACCTTTAAGCTCGGAGTATAGTATGTGGTCAGCTGCAAGTTTAGTATGTCCCATTAATGCGGTCTTGATCATGTGATCAGAGTGATCCGTTCTTGGGGGTATTGGAA
>CAZAMI010000056.1:0-7873 GCA_964486465.1 uncultured Desulfurococcaceae archaeon
TAAATGAACTTCCTACCTCAATTGCCTCCTACGGTACATGTAAATTAGTGATTCAATAACTATTTTTGCATTCATGAATGCTGTGGTACTAATTTCATTAGTTAAGGGTGTGAATTCTGAAGTATCTAATCCTACAACGTTACTATCCATCATTATCATATCAAGAAGGTCAAGTAGATGTGTTGGCGTTATGCCCTCAGGTTCTGGAGTTGATACGGCCGGTGCATAAGCTGGATCCAGCACATCCATGTCTATAGATATGTATACGTTCTGACAGTTCTCGAGGAAGTTTCTAACTCTGCGGTAAGCTTCTCTTAATCCATACTTTATGATGTCTATACTAGTGATATACCTTATCTGCGACTTCTTAAGGTCTCTAATCTCATTAGAGCTAACAGCTCTAATACCTATGAGCATGACATTACTTTGAGGTATGACTTCACATACCCTCCTAATAGTGCATGCATGACTCAACTTAACCCCTAAATAATCGGACCTGTAGTCTGCATGTGCATCGAAAACTATGATACATATCTTACCACCGTAGATCCTCATTAACGCCTTAGCTATAGCATATAGCAGAAGGTGTTCACCACCAACAAATACTACCGATCGACCTGCTCTAAGCAAGTCCTCAGCAACTACTTCGATAGCTCTTAAGGATGAACTAATATCACCATAAGCTACAACTACATCACCTTCATCATGAACGCCTATCTCATCTAAGTCAATACCTGCTCTTAAGGAGTAGGTTTCTAGACTAAGTGAGGCGAGCCTAACATGATATGGAGCAAATCTTGATCCAGGTTTGAAGCTCGTTGTTATGTCTAAAGGTATGCCTACAAAACTTAGAGGTGTCTTATCTCTTGGTGTTTGAGTACCTAAAAATGTTAGTGGTGGCTTCTGTAAGTATAATTCACTAATGTTACTCACTAAATCACACCCTATATCTAATCGAGGTTAGGTAATTTATTAGGTAGGTTAATTTTACATGGTTGGGCTTGGTGGTAGGACTTGACTAAACAGTTGAGTAGTGAGGATAAGTATGAGAGCATAGTTAGGTTAGCTAAGAAGAGGGGGTTCTTCTGGCCATCATACGAAATATATGGAGGTATGGCTGGTTTCTACGACTTAGGACCATTAGGTGCTATGCTTAAGAGCAACATAGTTAACTTATGGAGGGAGTACTTCGTCATAAGACACTTAGATATGGTTGTTGAGATAGAGACACCAATTATAACACCTAGAATAGTCTTTGAAGCTAGTGGTCACTTACAGCACTTTACAGACCCCATAGTTGAGTGTTTGAAGTGTGGTAGAAAGTATAGAGCTGATCAATTAATAGAGGAGACACTTAAGATAAAGGTTGAAGGTTTAAGTATTGATGAATTAACGAAGATTGTAAGAGAAAATAACCTTACCTGTCCTGTCTGTGGCGGCCTATTAAGTGATGTTAAGGAGTTTAACTTACTTTTCCAAACTTACGTGGGTCCATATACCCAAAACATTGCCTACTTAAGACCTGAAGCGGCGCAGGGGATGTTTGTCAACTTTAAAAATGTATATACCGTTATGAGGGAGAGACTACCATTAGGTATTGCTCAAATAGGTAAGGTTGCAAGGAATGAAATATCACCTAGGCAAGGAATGTTTAGACTTAGAGAATTCACTATAATGGAAGTTGAGTTCTTTTACGATCCTGAAGTTCCTGGTGAACCACCATATAGTAGATTCAATAGTGAGTTGAGAATACTTACCGCTGAAATTAGAGCTAAGGGTTTGGATGAAGTTATTGAAGTTAAAGCTGATGAAGCTTATAGGGAGGGTATTGTTAAGTCACCATGGCTAGCTTACTGGATGGGTGTTGCTAATGAGTTCGTTAAAGCATTAGGTGTACCTAGTAATGACATAATGTTTGAGGAGAAATTACCCCATGAAAGAGCTCATTATGCAACACAAACCTTCGATCAGCTAGTTAAGGTTAGTAGGTGGGGATGGATTGAAGTATCAGGTCATGCCTATAGATCTGACTATGACTTATCAAGACACATTAAGTACTCAGGTCAGGACTTAAGAGTTTTTAAGCGTTATGAGAAACCCATAGTTAAGTATAAGGAGAGGTTAGTGATTAATAAGGCAATATTGGGTAAGATGTATAAGAGTGAATTACCTAAGGTTTTGAAGGCTATAGAGGATTTAGGTATTGAGAAGGTTAAGGAATTACTTAATAACTCTAGTAATGAATTAGTTATCGCTGGCTATACTATACCTAAGGATGCATTAAGGATAGTAAAGGAGGAAGTAAAGGTTACAGGTGTGCATATAGTTCCCCACGTTGCTGAACCCTCATTTGGTGCTGAGAGACTAGTTCTTGTGGTTCTAGATAAAGCTTATGATATTGAAAGTGACGGTAGGGTAGTACTGAGACTCCCACCTAAGATAGCACCAATAAAGGTTGCAGTCTTTCCTTTAGTGTCTAAGGAGCCACTAACTAGGATAGCCTTAGACATATACGTGGACTTCCTAAGGCATGGAATACCAGCCATATACGATGACTCAGGGAGTATTGGTAGGAGGTATGCTAGGGCTGACGAGATAGGAATACCCTTCGCTATAACCGTAGATTACGATACTCCAAATGAAGGAACAGTAACCATAAGATTTAGGGATACGAGAGAGCAGATAAGAGTTAAGGTTGAAGACGTCATTAAAGAGATTAAGTTGAGGATTGAGTGATTTAATACTGATTCATACATTTTTAAAGTACATATGTGTATCTATGATGGTAGGGTGTTAGGTTTGAGTAGTGAGGAGAGAAGCGAGGCTGAGACCGGTAAGAAGAGAGATATTAAGGCGTTAGTTGCTATCATACCACCAGCTTCTCAAGTACTTGGTAGGAGAGAGAAGAAGATTAGAGAGAAAAGAATTAGGGTTAGATTGAAGGACGTAGTTAAGGAGAATGAACTACATATATCGCCTAGATTAGCTGCAGAATTAAACATTAAGGATCGAGCCTACCTCTCAGTACCTGGTAAGAAGAGGATGGAGTTTAAGGTAGTGATAAATGATTCGGTACCCTATGGTGAGGT
Organism: uncultured Desulfurococcaceae archaeon; assembly: GCA_964486465.1. Taxonomy (GTDB): domain Archaea; phylum Thermoproteota; class Thermoprotei_A; order Sulfolobales; family NBVN01; genus CAZAMI01. The sequence goes on from CAZAMI010000056.1 coordinate 3,090, forward strand.
ATGGGCTAATACTGAAGTAATGAAGGAAAGAGGAATAGCTGATAACACCCTGGCAGCAATTAGAGGTGCTTAACACTTGGAAGTCTCAGTATTCTTCAAGAATATCGAAACATTAACTCTCAAACGTGACACCATACTAAGGAAGTTTAGGAAGCAGCTTAGAGACTATGGCAAGGGTAAAATAGATGTTGAGGGTGTTCGTGAGACATTAAAAACTCTCAGGAAACATAGAAGAGCATTAACGAGGCTGTTGAGAGAATTCAAGGGTAGGAGTATTGATAAACCCTACAACGACCACATAAAGACATTACTAGAGTTTACGTTACTCATAGCCATAAGCGAGGAGACTGAGCTACTTAGTAAGTTAAGTATCATGTTAAGGAAGAAAGGAGTTAATGATAGGGAGTTAATAGATGAAGTTAATAGTGATCTTGAGGAAGTTAAGGAGTTAGGTCGACTCACAGCTGAGTTTCTTAATGGGCTTAAGTAGGTGGGACCGTAAGTATTTAAGTGTATGCGTAAAATACGTTACCGGGCTAGGTAATGGCTGAGGAAATGATTAGAATGGGATCCAGTGGTGAGCAGGAAAGTCTCGCTGAGACACATATTAGAGAGCAACTCTTAACCTTAATAAGAAGTATTGAGGATGAACTTAGAGAGCTCACTTTAATGATTAGAGATCTAGATGAGGGTAAGAACGTAGCTGTTGAGAGGAGGTATACTAGGATTAAGAGTATTAAGGATAGTATCGAAACAATGAGTGTTAACTTACTCGAATACATAATTAGGATATCACCCACTTTTACAGCTAAGGATGTTTACATGACCATAACTCAGAACCTACTCAGAGCTGCTGAGCATATCGAGGCTGCAGCTTACAGAAACTTACTACTAAGTAGTGGTGAATTTACTAGAATGCCTGATAACATATTCGCAATACTTGATGAGACTGTTAAGAAGGTCATAAACATGGTCTCACTAGTTAATAATATGCTTACGAAGCTAGGTGGTGAGGAGAGACTGCTTAGGGAGGCCTACATAGAGTTATTGAAGACTGAAGCATCAGTTGATGAGTATTATAGAGAGGCAGGTATCGGGGTGATTAAGTACTACTCATCAAGGGATGTAGGAGCTCTACTACTCGTTAAGGAGTTATTCGATAAGATTGAAGAGACTGCAGACATTCTGAATAAAGTGGGGACCTACATTAGGTACATCTCAATTAGTAAATGAGTTAAGGAAATGTGGGGAGGGTGTAGCCTACCTCTTAGGCTCTAAGGTAGTCGTATTTGACGTTAAATTTGCTAAATGCCTATTCTCAGCAGGATTCTTTGGTAAGCCTGTAGGTGTTAAGAAGCCTAAGACTACAGATATAGAGTTGCCAATAGAGATGTCAATGATTGAGGCGTTGTACTTGAAGGAGTTAGGTATTCTAAGAATTTACAGAAATGGTGAGGAGGTATCCTTTAATGAATTAATGGAGTTAGCAAAGAGGATGATACCTAACATTGAGAACATATACCCAACATATAAAGAGTTAAGAGAGCAGGGCTTCATTGTCAGATCAGCACTCAAGTATGGTGCTGATTTCGCATTATACAGAGTTAGGCCAGGTCTTGAACACGCACCATATCTAGTTAAGGTATTAACATTTAATGAAGTTATAGATCCTGGAGACCTAATTGGGTGGGGCAGGATATCACATAGTGTTAGGAAGAACTTACTATTAGCAATAACTCAACTAGACGGGAATAGGAGGTACATAATGCTTAAATGGGTTAAACCATAAAATAACTCGGTGAATACTAGTAATACGTACTAAGTGGTGATTTATTTTGAGAGGTCAATCACCGCCAGGTAAGGGGTACTCGAGGGATAATCCAAGGGAGCGTAGACATTTTAGAGGTCCCTATCAAAGACAACGTGTACAACCTGCTCAATTAAAACCCATGCCCATAGGTGATAGGTGTAACCCCTTATGTCCATTCTTTAGGTGCTCAAAGAACGCCTTAGTCACCGTTAACAAGGTTGTTAGAGGTCATGTCCAGAAGGCAGCTATGTGTAGATTAATAGGTGATCAATGTTTAGGGTATTCATGCCAGTTTGCTTACTGTGAGAGGAAGGCATTACTACCCGATGGTAGGTGTGCCTTCGCTGTTAAGTTTAAGGGTAGTGGTGATGAGTTCCTAAAAGAGGTTGAGAAGGAGTCGTTAGAGGAGGACGTTATGAGCCTTATAAAGAGAAGAGTTGGGCACAAAGAGAACCTCCTCGAGTAACGCTCCTACCCCTCAAACCGGTCCACCTCCTGTATAGCTCGTGACTTATGCCTAGTACATCAAGTATCTTACCAACTATGAAGTCAATTAGGTCCTGTATGTTCTTAGGGTCATGATAGAACGCAGGTGATGCTGGAAGAATTACGGCACCAGCTATTGAAGCCTTTAATGCATTAAGTAGGTCAATAGTGCTTAGGGGGGTCTCACGTAATACTAAGACAACCTTTCTTCTAAGTCTTAACGCGTTTACAGCACTCCTACTAATTAATGTATCAGGTCTTGAGTTAGCAATATCTGATAAAGTTTTAAGTGAGCAAGGAGTTATGACTACCGCATCAACAATATACGATGAAGATGCTAGTGGTGACTGGAGGTCGTCGTCAAAGTAGATACTACTCGTAAACCTCCTGATAAACTTGATTAACTCATCCTTACCTAAGCATTCAATCTCTGAAACCTTAATGAAGTTTCTTGACAAAATAACATTTAACTCATTAACTTCCTTAACCTTACTTAATACCTGTATTGTTCTTAACCCATAAATTACTCCACTAGCACCTGTGAGACCTATGACTACCCTCATAAGTATTTCCTAGATAGTTCGGTGTTAGTATTTATAATATTTGTTAAGTAAGTTAGGATTTGGTAGGGTGATGAAGCTCGAAAGGTATGATTGGTGATTAACCCACGCAGGACTGACTTACTTTAACTCGACTTCCTCACCAGGTCTTAAAATAACAACTTTAACTTCAGGAGCTAACTTACTGACATACTCCTTAAATTCCTCAGGTCTACCCTTAATTACTGGGAATGTCTCATAATGCATTGGTATAGCATACTTAGGCCTTATTAACTCAACAGCTTTAGCTGCTTCCCTAGGCCCCATAGTGAAGTGGCCACCTATTGGTAGGATAGCTACTAACGGCTTGTATAGCTCACCTATCAACTTCATATCGTACGTAAGACCCGTATCTCCTGCATGATAAACTAATTCACCCTCCCTACCAAATACAGCACCCGTTGCATGACCCCTACTACTTGAATGTAGAGCATTAGTTAATATTACGTAGTAACCATTACCTAAATCTATGGGGCCGCCAATGTTAGCACCTATAACTCTCTCCTGATCACCTAATTCCCTACCCACGTAGTCAGCTATTTCGTAGATAGCTATCAACTTAATTGATTTATTAGCTCTCATCAATTCTAAGGTATCACCTAAGTGATCCCCATGGTCGTGAGTAACTATTATATAGTCAACATTCCCAGCTACCTCTCTTACATTCTTAACTGGTGATTTAGGATTGGTTATCCAGGGATCCACTAGGAATTTTTTACCACCTACGTCAACAAGGAAAGCTGCATGACCGAACCATTTAACCCTAACCATAGACTGCACCCTAAAGTACTCTTATGCCTACCAAATTAATACTTATGATTAACTAAGCTATGTTGAAATAATAATAGTCTTTTAAACACGTATTTACGGGTATAGAGTTGAGTGAGAACATAGTGAAGTACTACCTAAAAGCTGGTGAAATAAGTTATAGGGTTAAGAAGTTTATTCAGAACTTCGTTAAGCCTGGCATGAAACTCCTTGAGATTGCTAATACTGTTGAGAACTACATTAGGGAGTTAGGTGGTGAACCAGCGTTCCCTTTAAATATATCGATAAATCATGTAGCAGCTCATAGAACACCCTTACCTGACGACCCTGAAGTCATTCCTGAGGATTCCGTAGTTAAGATTGATATTGGCGTTCATGTTAATGGCTACATAGCTGATACAGCAATAACGTTAGTATTCAATGATAAATTTCAGGAGATGGCTGATGTTAATAGAGAGGCCCTATATAGAGCTTTAAGGAGTCTACGTGCAGGTATGAGGTTTTCCGACTTAGGCGGTATTATTGAGTCTATAGTTAGGAGGAGGAAGTATAGAGTGATTAAGAACTTAACCGGTCATAGCCTTGATAGGTACATCATACACGCAGGCGAAATCATACCTAACTATAGGGATCCATTAGCTCTAGGTAGGTTTAAGGTCGGTAAGGCATATGCTATCGAACCCTTCGTCACTAACGGTAAGGGTTTAGTGAGGGAGGTTAGGAAGGAGATTCAAATCTATGCCTTAAGGTACAAGAAGGTAGGTAGTGCTGAACTCACTAATGATGAGCAGAGATTAATGAATGAGATTAAGAATAGATTTAAGACACTCCCATTCTGTAAGAGATGGCTTACTGATGTGTTTAATGTTAGTAAGTTGAGGGAGTTATTGAGGGGTTTGATTAGGAAGAGATATGTTCTAGAGTATCCAGTACTTGTTGAGGCTGCCAGAGGTATTGTTACGCAGTTCGAGGAGACAGTACTCTTAACACCTGACTCAATAATAGTTACGACCAATCCTGAGATAAAACAATAAATGCTCAAACAACCACTTAAGTGAGGTTAGGAGTGGGGGACGTGCGTGAACGGTGGAGGTAGTGATTGGGCATCAATACTGTTAGTA
>CAZAMI010000057.1:0-7605 GCA_964486465.1 uncultured Desulfurococcaceae archaeon
CCTAGTGCTATAAATATACCACCTGGCTGTAGATTCCACCCAAGATGTCCATATACCTTTGATAGATGTAGAGAGGCGGAACCACCAGTAATGGAGATAGAGCCTGATCACTACGTATCTTGCTGGCTTTATGCCAAGGAGTGAAATTTAGTGGGAAGTAATGTGGAGAATTGACAGACATAAATATAGGCTAGCTGTACCCCACTATCTCATCTCATTACCCTCAGGCACTTACGCTATCGATGCCTATTTCATGAAGAATATTTCAGTCATGCCCCGTAGATCCCTATTAATATATCCGAAATCCGTAATTACGGGTTTAACGTATGGTGAGCTATCAGTCACGGTTCTTAAGAGCAGTTTAAGTGTTTATGATGTATACTCCATGATTAAGGAAACATACGAAAAAGTTAAAGAGACTGTGTTTAAAGATATAAAAAGAATATTACATAGATCAAGGCTGTGGGTTTTCATGCCCGTACCTAGACAACTACTTGGTGATATAGATAGAGAGTCAAGAAACGCGTTAATAATTCTTGAGAAGGTATTCGAAAATTGTTCATTAAGCGCTGAAGTAGACATAATCTCCTGGGACAAAAGCTATGTTACCATAGATATAAAGTATAAAGAGAAGGAAAGATCCATAGATGTTAAGGCGCCCAAGCCCATACCTAAAATTTATTCATGGCTATATGAAATTGATGAAGGTTTTCGCAAGGCCATGAATAAAGTTCTAAGCATAGAATGATTCAGTCAGCCACCGCTTCTTCATTAGGCCATTTAACAATCTGAGTGGTCGGGAGCACTCATCATCACTATGTAGTAGTTAATGACTTATTTAAACTTTAATTCAAGGTAATTTCGTGCCCTTAGGTAGTTCACGTATTATCGCTACCTTACCATAACCGACGAGGATAACCTTTGTTGGCACTAAAGCTGCGATTACCCCAGGTCTATTAGTAGCTACTACTAATGTTATACCAGCTTCCCTAACTATCTTTCCTAGCCTCCTAGCAACCTTTCTTGCTGTTATCACATCGAGGTGTGCAGTAAACTCATCGATAACGAGTAGATTAGGTCTTTCAGCGAGTAACGAAGCAATCTTGGCTCTTTCCTTTTGACCTGTTGAGAGCCCATCAAACCTAGCTCTATAAAAGACCGCATCTGATAAGCCTACTAAATTAATTATTTCGACAGCTGTTCCTGCATCTTTGACTTTTCTAGTTATATGCTCAAGTAATGACTCATCACCAAATTTAGGCTCCAGCTCACCAGGCAGTAATGCCGCAACCTTAACATTCTTTGGTATTTCAATACTACCTTCATCAGGTCTGTATTTAGCGTCACTTCTTTTTAATGCACTGCCTATAATCAACCTTAGTAATGTAGTTTTACCTGCGCCTGAAGCACCTACAACAACTATTATTTCCCTTGGTTCAATACTAAATGTAGCATTCCTAATGACGTATCTCTCAACTATTCTTCTCTCAACACCAAAAGCTTTAAGTATGTCCTGAAGTTGTGTAGGTAATTTATCAATGTCTAAGGTGCTTGAATACCTTTTAGAAACATTAATGAATTTTATAGCATCACTTATTGGTTCAACTCTACCGTATCTACTCTTATAGAGAGTACCTCTATGTGATTTACCATAGAGATCCTTATTTAAGTACTCATGAATTCTTCTCTTAGCTTCGGCTGTTAATGGATACATGAGTACAGGTCTACCTGATGCTGTATCCCACATATACTTAAACTCAGCCTTCTCAAAGAATGGGTTATAACGAGCCATCTGAGCTATTACTTCAATTATGTGTTTCTTCTTCATTTCAGGTAATATTCTCTCTAATCCACTCAATTGCTGCCTTAACGGCAAGTACTCCTAAACCATCACCTCTATAATCGGGGTGTATAACAACTCTAGCTATTCTAGCAGCTGTATTTGACCAAATGAGTGCCTCCCTACTTACCTCTTCACTTAAGACGGCTCTAGCTAGCTTTCTTGAGCCATATTCTCTAAGTAGTTCCTTATACCTAGCTAGTAGTTTTAATCTCTTAGTATACGCTTCAGGCCAATATGTTGGGTGAAACCAGTCCTTAGGGAATCACTTCTCCCTAAAAAGCTTCTCAATAGTACCATCAGGTAGCCTTCTACTCATTAATGGTATTGGTGTATCAACTCTAACATAACCTATAACTCTAAGTTCATACTCTCTTCTCTCAATTAATTCAATTATCAAGAATCTTGATGAAGGTAATGAACCCCTAATTTCTTGAAGCTTCATCGGCACTCTATGATCTGAGCATTTAGGCTGTATATTAGACTTTATGAATTTACCACATAGGGACATCTCCATATAGCTACTAGCTCCTCCTTACTAGCATAGCGGTATTGCTCGAGTTGAACTATCTCCATGAAGTCCTCTTCACTAACTGCTTCACGTGCTCTAACAACATATTCGTAAACTACATCAACATTGAGAGGATCGTATCTTGGTAGTTATAATCCTTACTCCAGACAGGCCATATTTTGACTAATTCACCGTTCCAAAACCTACTTAATTCATACATTTCCTGAGTAGCTACGCGTATATTACCAATCTTTATTGGATCCTCCTTGAATATTACCTTAACAGCTCTCCTTCCTGAAGCCACTGCGCTACAGTCCCCGACATCAATAAGGCCACTTTAATGCCTTTAACATCAATGGTTACGCCTCCATGCCACCTATATCCGATTCTAGGAACATCTACAGAGATAACCTTACCTTCGTGAGGCACATAGGGCGAGATGAGAGAGCTCAAAATACCTACCACAAATTTAACTACTAAGGAATACTTAGCTTTATTCAAACATGGTGTGAACTACACTAATACTAATTTTAAATAATTAATACAGAAAGAGCCTAAGATCTCTCTTAACATATGGATCTACGTTCTCTAATCTCTCTAATAAGGTTGAGATAACACTAATTAAATCATCACCTTTGATTTCATTATTTAACCTTACCTTCACATTTAAGTCTGCAATAATGGAAAATTCATTACGTGAAATTAATCCCAGATCTAACGCCATAGCAGCTATGTTAGTTATATCAAGTGATGGCGGCCTAAAACCTTTTAGTATTAATAATGACTCTAACAATAATTTTATATACTCTAAGAACTTTACTGCATCATTATTACTTAAATAATCTAGGTGAAGCTTACTACGTATGAGTGGTTGAATATTCCTCAAGACCTTACTAACTCTACTTAAAGCTTCATTATAGGACGCCCGCATAAATAATCACCTAACTACTTAGTTCTAAATTGACTTATCAAAATTCATCTTACCATGTACATTACTCAATGTTCGCGTGTCTTCTCATTAACTCCTCCTCAGTTATACCTAACCTCCTCATTATTTCAGAAATTATTGAATCAAGAGTTATTAGCGCTGTTATCTCAAACAGTGTACCTAAAGGCGCTAATGGCTCATAAATACCTAGTAATTGCCTTATGTTATAATCATCTTCACGACTTATCTTAGCTCTCCCCGGAACTCTGACAACGAGATCCGCTAACTTACCTAAAGGTGATGAGGGAAATGAAGTGACAGCTACCACTTTCGCTCCTAAATTCTTAGCTGCTTCTGCCGCAGTAACGACTAACTTAGTTCTTCCCGAACCTGATATGGCAATTACTAAGTCATCATTATTTAAGGCTGGTACTATCGTCTCACCTAGTACATAAACATTGAACCCCAGATGCATAAGTCTCATAGCAAATGCCTTACCTACTAACCCCGATCTTCCAGCACCTATAATTAATACCTTACGTCCTTCTTTGTATGTTTTTAGGAGTATATCTATAAAATTATCTATCTCGCTATCACTCATCATCTCGAGAGCATGCACCAGGAAGTTGGTTATCGTGGTGTATGCTTCCTTGAATACCTGCCCCATTATGCCCTATTTAAAGTGCATTATTTAAGAATTAAAGTTTTATGTTTTCATAAGGGGAAGAAGGATCTCCTACCCCTCTCTTCCTCCTGCGTTCCTCTCAACTCCATCATTGGTGGTAATTTACCTTCTCTAATCATCTTCTCAGCTACTTCCTTTACTGCCTTCGTATGTCTTATATCGAGCTCTAAGAGCTCATTAAGTATTTTGTATGTAGTATTCCATACATCTATAAGCATATCCTTAGTTATGTAATTTAATATGAATGGGTCATTAAGCCATTGGTCGAATGCTTTTAACGTTTTAATCATGTGCTGAAATGCTTGCCTAATTATTAAGACTAGAGCTAATCTATCAGCTTGATCGGTTGATGTGTTTATCTCCTTAAACATCTCTATAGCCTTACGCTGCATATCTATCCATTCGCTGAGTGAGCTTAATGAGGCAAGTATCCTACCATGTTGACTTGACATATATACCACTCAATACTTACGTGTGCTAGCAGATTAAAAAGTAGATAGGAAGTTAATTCTCGGAAGTAGTCCTGTGATGAGGGAGGTGATCACTGATAGATGAGGAGGGAGTCAACCGTCTGAGACCTTCTAATACCTTCAACACACTTGAGTTATATTATGAAATCTTAAAGAGTACCTCAATGAAGAGTAATAAGTGCTTAGATGCGAGTGACGCAACTCTATGGAAGGTTTTAAGTAGATACGACATGTACATAATTAAAACCCTCAGTAGTGGTGAGAAAAGAATATGTTTTAAGACCTTAGTACCCATAGCGATTGATGCTATAGCCTTGGGTGCCGATCCTCAGGAAGTTTCTAGATATCTTAATTGGAAGGATTTTGAGGAGCTAGTTTACCTTTTCCTTAATGAGGCAGGATTTAAGGTCATTAAAAACATTAGGTATGGTCCTAGAAGATATGAAATTGATGTTTTAGGTATTAACTTGGTTAGTAAGTATGCCTTAATAATTGACTGTAAACACTGGATGCCTGGATATAGGAAGAGGGGCAAGCTTACCTTAGCTGCAAAGAGTCATAAGAGAAGAACTAAAGAATTATCAAGTATGTGTACTTCGATATCTGATAAAGTTCCCGAAATATTTCATATAAAGTACTTAATTCCAATAATTGTGACGCTCACTGACGTCTATAAAGGGGTTATGAATGGGGTATTCATAGTGCCTATAAGGACGTTAAGGGACTTCATAATTAATGCGACATATTATATTGATTTACTAATGGAAAGCAACGACATAGTATTCAATAAATGCTTTATTAATTAAGGGTATTATCAATTCTTAATACATGCCGTCGCTCTTTAATCATTTACTTACCTATTGTTGATGTGTTAGTAACGTTAGTTAAGGGTGTAGTACTGATAGTCGATGTATTTGTGATGTTTATTGGTGTAGTGATAGTGTTTATACTTGCATTTTGCTGAGGTTGTGTCTGGGTGGATTGCAATGACGTAATTATACCGTAGTAACCCAAGCTAAAAGCTATAATGAGTAATAATATAAGTATTACAGATCCAGGTATCCCTAGTTCTCTCTTCTTACTCCTCCTGACCAATTTTACAACCATAGGTTGTTTTAGTTTAAGGTTTTAAAGCATATTGATCTACAACTTAATTACCTAATCTACCTACATAATGATGGGGGTTTGATGGAGTTAGTGCACCAGGTACTTATTGCTGTAATCACTGCTGAGATATTTCTGTACATAGTGGTATCCACAAATGTAGGCCTTCGTGAACGCTTAACTAGAAAAGGTATTTCCATATACCCATTCATGTGCCTCATAGATCTTGGAAAGATGCCTAAACTTAGGATTAAGCCAGGATCCAGCAACTTATTACGCTTGTTACTTTTAATATCGGGTATTGCTAATTTTGTATTCCTGTTATACATATTCTATCAGACTTTACTACCCTATGTGGTTATGCTCATTAGAGGCTTAATTGTTGGAGCTAAAATATCCTCTCCCTTCATACCTATAGTACCTGGGATTACTGTTTCAATTAATCAATTTATCTACATAATATTAGCACTTTCTGTTGGTGTTGCTCTCCATGAAGTATTCCATGCTTTAGCTGCATACCTAAACGGATGGAAGGTAGAATCTTGGGGTATCGGCTTATTTCTAATATTTCCGCTAGCATACGTTAAGCCTAGTGAAGAAGATTATAGGAAGTCAAGCATTAAGAGTAAAGCTATAGTGCTATCTGCAGGTGTACTTGCAAACACTATTCTCTTCCTAATTGCTATGGCACTTATGCCTATAGCATTTGCAAATATTCAAACAGCTGTTGTAATTATGTCAGTGGAGGGAAATGCAACGACACCTGCATATAAAGCTGGAATACCTTATCCCTCGATAATTGTGTCAATAAATAATAGTAAGATAGATAGTATAGATGACTTAAGGAATGTTCTAATGAAATATAAGAACAGTTCAGTAACATACGTGATAGGGATTATGAAAGCTAAAATAACTGGTGATGTCGTAAAACCTGTTTCTAATGTATCATACTATGTAGTTCATAAGCCTAAGGGTAAGTGGAGATTGGGCATAGTTATAACTGAGCTACCACTAGCTTCTACATCGCTCTTTACTATAGCCTTAGCAAGACTTCTTTACTGGTTTTACATAGTTAACATTTCATTAGCTATAATCAATGCTGCACCCCTCTACGTCACAGATGGTGGCAGGTTAATTAGTGAAGTATTAAGTAGGGTTAAGCTCGGTGTGCTTAATCATATAGTTCAAGGATTAACAGCAGTCTTCGTAGCTATATTCCTGCTTATTGGTTTAATGCGCTTTATATAGCTACTTAAAATCTCTTCATCATATTTCTTAAGAGCTCTATACGAGCCATGTTTTCTAATGATTCAGCAAGATCTAGTGCCTTAAAGATGTTATTAGCGGCTACGACAACTCCGTGACCTAGTAATACAGCAACTCTACACTTAACGAGAGCTTCAGTAACGGCGTTTGCTAACTCGACAGACCCTGCGGGTAGTTTAGGCACTACTGAAACACATCCTCTAAAGGGAAATGCTTCGACAAATTCTGTAGGCTTCACTGAGAGCCCCATAGAGTAAAGAGCTATAGTGTATGGGTTATGCGTATGAAGTATTGCATTAACATCACTTAATGCTGCGTAGACTTCTCTATGCATTCTCCACTCAATTGAAGGTTCCTTACCTACATTCTTTAACTTAGGTCCTTCGTTAAGATCTACATAGATGAAGTCCTCAATACTTAGCCTGTATTTAGGTACTTGTGATGGAGTTATCCAAAATCCGTTACCCCACCTAATACTAGCATTACCACCGAGTACATTTATGAGTCCTTTCTCATAAGCTAGTCTCATGACCTCAGCTACATCACTCAATACCTTCTTAAGATCTTCATCATGATTACCCAATATTTAAGCCCTATAAAGTAGTGTGAGAGGGGTGATAACGCTTAATGAAGCTATCTTGGTATTAAGAGAACGGCGGCACGTAGACCCCCGCATGACCGACCCAACCCCCACACCCATACCCCAACCCCATACTCTGCCCGGTGACCCGTGAACGTCGGCGTCAGGGGTTAGGTTGCTCCCTTCCGGGCCTAGCCAGGTTCCCCCCGCAAAGGCGGTAG
>CAZAMI010000058.1:0-7599 GCA_964486465.1 uncultured Desulfurococcaceae archaeon
GCGACTACTACTCTGGGAAACTGTTTTCACAAGTAACCATGTATGTTAAAGTGCCAACCAAGGGATTCGGACTATTAGTTGAATATCCTGATAAAGTACAGTGGATAGTTGAATCTAGAACACCTAAAACTGTAAGGTCTAAAGCAGGTATACGGTTAATTTATGATGTTGAAAGAATAGAGCTAGAAACAAGAACTTATGGTAGATACTATGACTACACATACGGTTATCTATATGAGCTAGATCCTTCAGAAGACGTTGAAAACATTAGGCTTGGCCTAGCATATCTAATGGTTTTACTTAGGCTCTCAGAATACAGGGTTCCATTAGGTGAAATAGCATATTATGTTTCGCCAATAGAACACCCTGTAAAGACCATGGTTCTATGGGAACCTGAGCCATCTGGTATAATCGAAATTATTGATTGGCATAAAGTTAGGGAGTACATTGTAAGTCATGAACCCTCAGGTTTAGACGAAATACTTCTATGGGCTATAGACTACGAAGCTGCACAACAAACAGTACTGAAAGGTTTAGATTGGGATGAAATGAAAAAATACGCTCTTAAAGCACTTAACTACATTGAAGGCGTAGTTGAGTTAACACTTAAGAAAATAGGGAAAATAGAAGTTCCTAAGCCAAAGTACGATTTAAAACTTGCTTCAATAGAGGTTGTTTCGTTTAGCAAGGATGAAGGAGAAAACTACTACATAGTTTCAATTTATGATGGAGAAAATGCTGAAGCATTTAATGTAGAAATATCGTCACATAGCATAGACAGAGAAGTTCTTGACAGAATAGCTTCTAAACTCTCGAACTATCTCGAAGAAGGATTTACCTTACTACATTACTCAAAAATTAGGGAGATATATGAAATAAGAAGTTACTCAACACTTTTAAGGCTTGTTCTAAGAGAATTCGAATTAACCGGTAAACTAGTAAATGTCTTAGATGAAATTAAAACAGCTCTAAACTTGGAAGAAGCTCCCTTAGAGAAAGTAGAGGAATTATTAGGTATTGGTGAAAGAAGGGTTAAGCTTACTGATATACGGGAAACAATTGTTAAAGCTAGAAAATACCGGAAATACCTAAACGAGCTCATAGAGAAACTTAGAGAATACACTATTGCAAATGCTAAAGCAATATACATGCTTCACCTAATAGCGTCATCTATTCGGAGAAAACATAAATGATCACTTAACCGCTTTTAACTTAATAGTTAAGGTTGATGAGAAAAACTGTATCAGAGCTAAACCCAGCATTGCCGGAACATATGTTCCCAAAATATCGTATATGACATTGGACAAATAGGAGCCCAGAAAAGAGCCAAAAACAGTTGAAGACAAAACTGCACCGTAAACTTGGCCTATTCTTTCTGAACCGTAAATTTCAGTTGTTAATTTAGGAAATATTGTGAAAATAGATCCATGCCCTAAACCTGCGATGAAGGTTGAAGCAAAAATAATGTAGGGGTTAATGTAGGGTAGTGTAACTAGAGCTACAGAGTTTATAGCATGATAAACTATGGTTAATGCTAGAACCTTTCTTGTTTCAAAAATATCGCTTAACGTTCCGCTTAAGAATCTTCCTAGGGAATTACCTAAAGCAAACGAGACAATAGGTAGTGTAGCTAGCATTTCATCAGCAAAGAACTCTTTCGCATATGGTTTTAGAAAGCTTGAAGCAGCAAAGCCTATGGATGAAACCAGCGCCATAATGATCCACAGTATTCTGATATAGCGGTCTACGAGAACTATTCTTAACGATTCTAAATACCCTCCACTAGCGTGACCGCTTCCGGTAGGAAATGACAGTATAGCTAAAGTTAATGAAATAGCCACTATACTAAGCATTAGGAATGCTTGCTTTAAACCATAGTTCGAGATTACATAGGAAAGTATTGGGCCGAAAAATCCGGCCGATAATCCGAAACCAGCAATTATAAAGCCTAATGCGCTACCTATTCTTTCAAAACCGCTTCTCGTAATTGCCGAAATATTTGACATATAGAGTATTCCTGAACCCAAACCTACGAGGAGACCGTAAGCTAAGTAGTATCCTACAAGTGTGTTTTGGAAGTACATTAAGCCGAAGCCTAAGCTTACAAGCAATACTCCTATTAAACCGGCTCTTCTAGGCCCGTAAAGGTCTATAAAGTATCCTAATAACAGCCCTGAAATGTTAAGTATTGATACCGAAATTGTAAGTCCAAGAGCTATTTCCGCTCTCGACCAACCATATGTTTCCTGGAAAGGTATAACGAATACGCTAAAAGCATACTGTAACCCTATAGTCAAATTCACTATGAAGCATGCTAAAGCGACAATGTATTTTCTCCGAATACCTACATCACCCAACGGAAATTACTTCCTTACTGCACTTAACTTAGTTGTAGAGTGGAAATAGGCAGTAATAACGGTGTACTCATAATCTATACACATTCATGCGTGGAGCAGTACTATGTCCTTCATTGTCCTTAACCCGGGTTTTAGATTGTTTACGATTTTAACTACGTTTAGAAGCATAGATACTGTAGCGTAATCCCCTGGGATACCATTACTATCCCATTTAATTACATATTTGCCGCAATTTATCTCTACAGAATCCTTATCATTAACCCCTACTGTTGCAACGAATTCTACTTCAGCTTTCAACTTATTGTCCCTACTGTATCCTTTACCGTAACCTCTTATGCCTTTCACAGTACCTGGGCTTATTTTGAAATACTGTGTCTCTAAATATTCATGGGAAATTATTGGCTCCTGTTTTTCAGCAACATTAACAATGTCTAAACCTATCATTTCTGAAAGTAGCATTAGGGATTCAGCATATCCTACGTGGCCTGTTATTTCCCCTTTAGCCATTTTATCTTTGAATTCTTCCGGTAGAAGCCCTAACCCTATTTTCTTTTGGAAACTATACCTTCTTTTGCTCGCATCAATAATTCTAGTAACCTTTATTCTTTCAACTCTACTGCAAACCGATGTGAGGAATGCTGGTAAGCTATCAAATATGAAGCCTGGATTAACGCCTGTCCCTATAACTACAACGTTTCTTTCTAAAGCTCTCCTATCTAGTTCATCAGCTAAATTAGGGTATTTAAGCCAGGGATAAGCTAGTGTTTCACATGTTGAAACAACATGGTACCCATACTCTACAGCTAACGCTATTTGATCAAATATTTTATCTAGATAAGATCCTGTAGCGTGAATTACTACACCTGGCTTTGCTTTTTCGAAAACCTTTTCAGGCTCCGATGAAACTTTAATTCCGAGCTTGCCTACACCAATTATTTCCCCCGCATCCTTTCCAGCAATTCTTTCGTCAATATCTATGACTCCAATTATTTCTAAAGCGCCTGATTCAACAATTTCTTTAGCAACCATTCTTCCAATATATCCAAATCCGTAAAGAATTACCCCATGCAAAATCTCATCCACACGAGGCGTTTTAACGAAACATATTTCGCTATTTCGTTATAAGTTGATATACTATAGAGTTTAAATATTCACAGAGAAGCTCTAATTACAATATATAGAGGATGGGAGCTATTAGGAAAAATCCTGTTTCTGAAGGTGTTCTAAGGAAGGTTCAGTTAACTGGTGGAGCAACACTCATAGTGTCTTTACCTAAGGAATGGGTTAAGAAGGTTAATCTTAAACCCGGAGATTACGTTGTAATAGTTCCTCAACCGGACAATTCCCTTAAAATATCTTTAGCAAGAGAGGGTAAGGTGAATCTGGAAACAGTTCTCAAAGTAACGCCCAGGATGAGCCCTACAATAGCTCTTAGAGAGTTCGTTGCTAGATACCTTCTAGGATATAACACTATTAAGGTCGTTTTAGCTGATGGAACACGTAAGCAAAGGGAAATAATAAGGGACTACATGGCAAGGTCACTTATTGGCGTAGAAATTGTTGAGGAAGCTAAGAACCTAATGGTTGTACAGTGCTTAGCCGGCTACTCTGAACTTCCCTTAAAAACCGCTCTAAGGAGAATGTCTAGTACAACATACTATATGATATCAGATGTTATATCTAATGTTAGAGAGCCAAATATTGAATCTCTAGACGATATAGTTAAGAGAGATGATGATGTAGACAAATTTTACCTATACATTGTTAGGCAAATGAACCTAGTTGCCCTAGGACTCATATTGCCTCATGAAGTAGGCTTATCAAATGTTAGGGAAAGTGTAGAATACGTAATGATCTCTAAATCCATAGAAAGAATAGCTGACCATGTTGTTAGAATAGCTGAATCTTTAAAGAAGCTTATGAGTGAAAATGTAAGGTTAGATGATAAAATAAGAGATGCAATTTACGAGTACGGAAACTACGCGTTAGAACTTTACCTTTCAGCAATTAAGGCATTATTTAAGAGAGATTCTATTACAGCACATGACGTAATAGATAGGTCATGGGAAATGAGGGTTATGGAAGATAACATTTTAAGATACATACTCTATTCGGGAGGAGATGTTATGAGGAAAGCGTTATCTTTAAGAATTATTCTTGAAAGCTTTAAGAGAATAGGCTTCTACAGTATGGACATATCTGAACATGTCATAAGCTTACTACTTGAACCTCCTAGAAGGTAGGGTACTATACAAGTTTAACCTTAATTTTCTCTATCAGGATTCCACATTTTGAATTCCCTATAAAACCTAAGAAGATCATGATGCCATCTAACTACGTAATGTAGTTTGACTGTTCCCCCATTTACCCTTTTTTCTCCGTCAAAAACCATTTTAACTTCGACATCAGCTTCTTCAAGACCTAGAACTGTAAGTACTGCTCTAGCAGCTGATTCATGATCGTCTGCTGGAACATCTCTAATAACCCATTCGTCACCTTCAACATTTAGTTTAACATTAAACTTCTTAGCCAAATTAAGAACACCTCTTAATTTCCATCTACATTTAGATACAATTTAAGCTTATATGTGGGGCATTGGACCTACTGGGTGCGGAAATGTTATTGGAATTGCAAATATAAGGAGTACTACTGTGATTATAGCTGCTAACACAATAACTGTTAAAACGGAAACTATGTAGAGTAGTGCTGCTTTACCCCAGCCAACATCGTAAACGTTCTTTATAATCCAAAGGTAAGCTATGAAGCCTAGGATTAACGATAGAAGCCATGAACTCGTAATTGCAATTACAAAAGCGTAAACTACAACTGTAACTATTCCTCCCGCTACAGTAGCTACTATGGCGTTGAGAAGACTTGACTTCTTTAAGCCAAGTATTTTCGAAGCTAGCCAAAGAGGTATACTCGAAATAACTATTAAAATGAAGTAAATAAGTAGCATCACTAGTAATCCAGCAACCAATGCCTATACCTCCACTTTAGCTTATAGAAAATAGCATTATAGGGTATTTAGTATTTATGCGCTAAATAGTGAAGAGAACTAAAGAAAAAACTTTAATACAAGTTTTTTCTTTAATAACTAACTCGGTAACTCACATGAGCTCCAATTCTCCATTTGGAAATAGTAGAGTATACAATGTTGGTTTCGAAACTATTGTCGACTTCTTCTATAGATTAAGTGAATTAGCTGACGAACTTAAATCTGATGGACTATGGTTTAAATATGGTCCAGAAACACTACCTGAAACAATAAGCGTACCTAAAAGAGGCACTTTAAGGGTTAAATATGGTTTTCCAGTATTCCAGAAAGGCGGCGTATGTATGGATGTAACAAACGTTGAACAAGCGCAAATAGCTGAAGACGCTGGAGCTGTTTCAGTAATGGTTTTAGACAAGCTACCATACGATGTTCGAAGAGCTGGTGGAGTAGCTAGAATGGCCGATGTTAAGATAATAGAGGAGGTTATGAATAGCATAACAATACCTGTCATGGCCAAAGTTAGAATAGGCCATTACATGGAAGCTAGAATTCTTGAAACAGTAGGAGTAGACATGATAGATGAAAGCGAAGTACTAACCCCTGTAGATGAAAAACACCATATAAACAAGTGGGAATTCAAAGTACCATTCGTTAACGGAGCTAGGGATTTAGGTGAAGCACTTAGAAGAATAACTGAAGGAGCCTCTATGATTAGGACAAAAGGAGAAGCAGGTACAGGAAACGTTGCTGAAGCTGTTAGACACATGAAGTTGATAATGAACGAGATAGCAATTCTTCGAAAACTACCGCCAGAGGAGAGAATGAGAAAAGCTAGAGAATATGGTGTACCATACGAACTGGTTGATTTAACAGCTAAGCTTGGAAGACTTCCAGTTGTCAACTTCGCTGCCGGAGGAATAGCTACACCAGCAGATGCAGCATTAATGATGTGGCTCGGCGCTGACGGAGTATTCGTAGGGTCAGGAATATTCAAAAGCCAAGACCCTAGAAATAGGGCTGAAGCAATAGTCTTAGCTACTAGCATGTGGGATGATCCGGAAGCTGTTGTTGAAGCGCAGAGTATGATAAGTGAGTCCAAGAGCATGATGGGAATAGATATTCGCAAGCTTAAACCAGAAGAACTTCTCCAAGTAAGAGGTGTCTAGTGTGAAAGTAGGTGTTCTAGCGTATCAAGGAGGAGTTTACGAACACAAGTTCATGCTGGAAAAGGCTATGGAAAAACAAAAAGTTAGTGGCAAAGTGGTTCTTGTAAAGAAAATTCATGAGTTAAAGGATGTAGACGGAATAGTTATTCCGGGAGGCGAAAGTACAACAATAGGTAAGCTCGCTAAAAGAATGGGTGTACTAAACGCTTTAAGAGAATACATTAGAGAGGGACTACCAGCTTTCGGAACATGTGCTGGAGCAATAATGTTAGCTAAGAATGTAAGAGACCGTGTTGTAGGAGTTATCGAACAACCACTGCTCAGAGTAATGGATATTGAAGTCGTTAGAAACTACTACGGTAGGCAAAGGGAAAGCTTCGAAATAGACCTTAAAGTAGAAAAACTAGGCGACAAACCGTTTCGAGGAGTTTTCATTAGAGCACCAGCAATAGTTAATGTTTGGAACGACACTATCCTTTTAGCTAAACTAGATAATGTAGTTGTTGCCGCACTTCAAAAACATATGCTTGCAACAACGTTCCATCCGGAACTAACGAACGATACAAGATTCCACGA
This sequence comes from uncultured Desulfurococcaceae archaeon, assembly GCA_964486465.1. Lineage (GTDB taxonomy): Archaea > Thermoproteota > Thermoprotei_A > Sulfolobales > NBVN01 > CAZAMI01. Next base: position 7,098 of record CAZAMI010000058.1, read on the forward strand.
ACTATTCATAAGCATTATTAAGAGGTAAACTGATGTGGCTAAAGCTTCGAGAGCGGTAAGAGCTAGAACTACAGCATATATTGCAACATTTACTGCTCTAGTTTTCGCAGCAACCTCAGTTATAGTAGTTGAAACACCAGCAACAAAGGGCTTCTTCAACCTTGGAGAAACTATGGTATATACTGCCGCATTATTAGGAGGAGCTATTGTAGGGACAATTGCTGGAGGCTTAGGTTCTGCCTTAGCAGATTTATACTTGGGATATCCGCATTATGCTCCAGGAACACTGGTTATTAAGGGTATTGAAGGGCTTATAGTAGCTTCTCTTTCATTAAAATTTAGGCAATTAAACATTGCTCAGTGGAAAGCGGTCTCCGTAATTTCAGCAATTATAGCTTTCAGTCTCGTAGCGGGCCTCGGATACACGTACTATAGGGGGGAAACAATACTTTACTTCCTAGGTTCTGAAGTAAAATTCTCAATACCTGGAGAACTATGGTTC
>CAZAMI010000059.1:0-7519 GCA_964486465.1 uncultured Desulfurococcaceae archaeon
GATTGAGGGTGACGTACATTACGTTAAGTTAAGCAGTACAGGAGATCTTAGATTCACAATAACATTCACTATAACACCTGAAGTACCTTATGAAGAGGAGAGCTCAAGAGTTAGAGGTATCTTAGAAATCGATGTAGGGATCTTATGGAGGAGGACAATGAGGGATTTCGCTTCAAGACTTATTGAGAAGTTAAGTGTAGGTATTAACGATACGTTACAAAGGATAGTAAGTGGTAAAGAGGTTAAGGAACGTGAATTAATAAAGGAATATACATTAGCGCCTGAACCAACGTCGATATTTGAAGTAATTAGGACTGCACCAGACCCTAGGAAATTGGAGGACATTGTTGCGTTAGCATCAATAGTAGTTAGGTCCTCATTAATTAATACTAAGAAAATAAGTACGTTGCAGGAACTTCTCAATGAGCTAAGCAAGATTATTGAGGAACATAAGGGTGAGAACATATATTTAGTATTAAAGAATAATGTAACACTCAATATATTAATAGAAGATGGTGTACTTACAGGGCTTAAGGTTAGGTTAGGAGACGAGGAATTCAATGGTAGAGAAGCTCTTGAAAGACTGAACTCACTTAAAGAGCTTAATGGTACGCTACATATATTTAAAGTATCGAAGTAAAACATTCATATTAACGTGGCACCCTAAGCCTTATGCAATCATTAACATCGATATCTAAATCCATTGATGCTGAACCCATATACTTAGCTAACTCAGCAAGTCTAAACGATCCCTCATAGATAGCTAGGCAGCCCTCACACACCTCAGAGAATGTCCTAACAATTAATGCTTTATACTCTCTATCACGCACTTTAACAATTACTTCATCACCATACCTAACCCCTAAAGATTTCATTAATTTATCAATACTTGTGTTGAGTATTAAGTTCCCGAAGCCATCTACATGAACGACTCTTAATTCAACACCGTCATTGGTAATTAAGGGCTCTTCAGGTAACTCGCTTACCTTAACTAATTCCTTGGTATTTAATTTGTGACCTAAAACATGAGGTGGTATACCTAAGCTTAAGTAAGCAGCTGCTGGAGCAAATATATCTCTACCATGGAAGGTATAGGAGATCTCCTTAAGACCTGCAATCTTAACGTTGATTTCGTAAGCACTAAGTAACCCATCATTTCTAGCAGCAGGTATTAATACCCCATTATCGGGACCTACGAATAAGTAATTCTTAGATACCACAATTATGGGCCTTCTCCTACTACCAACACCTGGATCTACAACCACGACAAATATGGTACCCTTAGGAAAGTACTTATAACTTATCTTAAGCATGTGGGACGCTAAGGTAATGTTGTATTTCGGAACCTCATGAGTTAAATCAGTAATTACTGCATTAGGGTTTATACTTAGTATAACAGCCTTCATCATACCTACATAGGGATCTTTAAGCCCGAAGTCAGTCATTAATGCAATTACCGTCACTATGTTTACCCTCCAGGATTAGTTCTAAGTAAGACTTAATTATTGGTTTACTAACGTCAATATCTAATTCCTTAATGAACTTATCAAACATACTCATAAATTCATTAACGTTCTTAGCGTTAATGACTTCGTATTCTATGAATGTACCTAGAGACTCAACTTCATCAATAAATACGTTCTCACGACCTCTAGTAGCTACGTACCTCCACTTTCTTACACTTAATAACTTAAAGCCTAACTTCCTAAATGCCTCCTTCAAGACATCAGGTTTATCTACATTAATACTTAACTCCTCCCTTAACTTGACCTTATCAGATACTCTAGGCCCCTTAAATGTTAACTCGCCATGTACATTATTACCTCGCACTACCTTCCTAATCCTGAGTACTGAGTCAGGTATTACATCCCTACATGACCTTAAATCTACGTACGCATCATCTTCAAACCTGTAATCGATTATCCTAAAGCCTATTGCCTTAAGCTTATCGAGAATCTCATCAATACTCCCTCGAATTACTTTAACCTTAACTTCATATTCAAGCAATTAATCACCACCAATCATACCTTATTCTAAAGTCCTTAAACTCACCCTTATACTCCTCCCACTTAATGTCAACCCTCTCAACCCTAGCTAGTGGAGGGCCTTCATGAGCCCAATTAATTAACTCTCTAACCTTATCTTCAGGGCCCTCAACAACTGCTTCAACACTGCCATCAGGTAGGTTTCTAACCCAACCTGTAACACCTAACCTTATAGCTACATCACGCATGGTGGACCTAAAGAATACCCCCTGTACTAAACCGTAAATCCTCAGATGCGCTCTAACCATCTTCTTACCCATAACATACCACCCACTAAATCATGAACTATAGGTACTTAAAACCTTGATCCATAGTTCAGAGGAATCTTAAATTTAAGTTTATGAATTTAAACATAGTATGAGTGTATGTCTTCATGAAAACTAGGAGAGTATATGATGGTATTAAATGGATAATATACTATGTAGGTATTGATGACTTCATAAATGACTTACAAGGTATTGGTGAATTCCTAGATAAGGTATCTAGTGAAGGTAAGGTCGTAGCTATAGTACCTAATGTAGGGCTTACAAAGACAAGTATATTCTTAGGCACTAGCTTTCAGGGTATTAAAGGTCTAGCTATCATCATAGAGAAAGGTAGCTAAGAACTAAGCGCATTTAATAGGTAAGTAGGCACAGAGTCATCAATATGGAATTAAAGGCAGTAATGCAATTAAGGCTTTAAGAATTAACTTAATTGATGGTTAAATACGAATTAGTAAAGGATTTAGAGGCCTACTTAAAGGGTAAAATCGAACTCCTAATGAATGACTCAAGCAAGGATTTAGCTAGGAGATATGGTTATAGGAATTACATGATTGTTAGATATTTAGACATACTGGGTTCAATCAATGAAGTATTAGACCTTCTGAACTCCTTTGAGAAGCCCTTAAACCCAGTAATTAGGTGTAATAAACTTAAAGTTCGTGATTGCTCATACATACATCAGAGACTTAAAGCCTTAAACTATGAATTAAAAGTCATTGAATGGGAAGGCTCCTCGTATGTAGTCACCAAAATAGGAAATGTGTCATTGGGGGCAACTCACGAATTCCTCTTAGGTCTATACTACCTATATAGGGGCTCAGCATCATTAATACCTCCATTGATACTCAACCCTGAAGGTAATGATATAGTGTTAGACATGGCTGCTGCACCAGGTGGCAAGACATCACATATGGCTCAACTAATGAATAATAAGGGGGTCATAGTTGCTGTAGAGGTTAGTAGGGTTAGAGTGAGAGCTTTAAGGAGTAATATTGAAAGGTTAGGTGTTAGGAATACCATAATCCTGAGAATGAATGCTGTAAATATACCTAAGCTGTTTAGCGAGTACTTCACTAAGGTACTTCTCGATGCGCCATGTAGCGGTGAAGGTCTAATTCAGATAGATAAGTCTAGGAAGACTAAAACCTCACTTGATGATCTATTGAGGTTTAGAGAAGTCCAAACATCGCTACTTAATGCAGCTATAGAATCGACTACTAGCGGGGGATACATAATGTATAGTACATGCTCCATCGCACCCGAGGAGAACGAATTAGTTATTACTGAAATACTGATGAGGAGGGATGATATTAAAGTGGTTAAGATGCCTGAGCTAATTAAGTTTAGTAAGGGCTTAACTGAGTATCTTGGGATAGAATTACCTAGTGAGTTAAAGCTATGCGGCAGGCTTTATCCTCATAGACATGGAATGGAGGGCTTCTTCCTATGCCTACTAAAAAAGTTATGAGGGGTAAAGCTGGAGGTATTGAATGTGTTATTGAGAGTGACAATACGGTATTAGAGCTCATTAGCTACCTCTTAGGTAGCGATGCCTCAACACTATTGAGCGAACTAGGTAAAATCATGGTATGTAAAGGAATCTTCAGCGAGGTTTATATAATCAGCAATGATCTCGTAGAGGCTATCAAAATAATTTTCAGCAAAGGTTACGTACCTTACTCAGCGGGACTATATATTGGTAGAATTAGAAGGTCAAGACCCCAATTTGTGCCGTCAGTAAACTTATTACAGTTAATTTACGAAAGATTGGGTCCTAGAAGAGCTTTAATTGTCAGTGAGGAAGGTCTTAAACCATTCCTGTACGGTAATGACATATTACGTAAATCAGTCGTTAAATGTTATGAACCCCTCAACAAGGATGAAGTAGTCGGAATAGTTAGTAATGATGGATACGTGTACGGAATCGGCCTAAGTGTTGTAGAGGGTTGTAAAGATTTGAATGCATTAAATGAATTAGACCTAGTAGCTAAGAACATATTTGATGTTGGTTGGTATTTAAGAGGTGGTACTGAAGCTAGGGAGAGGATGTTAAAAGTCTAACATCTTTACAATAGTATTCTAGCAATACATGTTTTAAGGCATTATTGTAATCAATAGGGTAAGTGCGGTAGGTTTTTAATCTAAAATACTTAGTAACGTTAGGTGAATTTCCATTGTGTTGCGTGTATACAATACTCTAACACGTAAGTACGAGGTTTTCGAGCCTATAACCCCAGGCATTGTTAGAATGTATGTTTGTGGCCCAACAGTCTACGACTATAGCCATTTAGGTCATGCTAGAACATATGTGGCTTTCGATGTCATTAAAAGGTACTTAATACTTAAGGGGTATGATGTTATTCATGTCCAGAACATAACTGATATTGATGATAAAATCATTAACAGGGCTAGAGAGGAGGGGAAATCGTGGAGGGAGATTGCTGATAGATTTACTAAGGACTACTTAGAAAGTTTGGAAAAACTAAATATTCATGTACATATTCACCCCAGAGTGTCAGAACATATTAAAGACATAATTGAGTTTATTGAGGAGCTTATAGAGAGGGGTTATGCTTATGTAGCACCTAGTGGTAGCGTATACTTTAACGTAGATAAATACGATGATTATGGCAAGCTAAGTGGTAGATTAAAGAAGGAGCTTTGGAGTCAGGAGGAGGAATTCATTAAGGAGAAAAAGAACCCTTATGATTTCGCGTTATGGAAAGCAGCAAAGCCTGGAGAGCCTTGGTGGGAATCACCTTGGGGTAAGGGTAGGCCAGGATGGCATATAGAGTGTTCTGTCATGAGTTCTAAGTACCTTGGCGAGCAGTTTGATATCCATGGCGGCGGACAAGACCTGATATTTCCCCATCATGAGAATGAGAGAGCTCAGAGTGAGGCTAGATTTGGTAGGAGACCATGGGTTAAGTACTGGTTACATGCGGGTCTATTTAGAGTCTCCGGAGAGAAAATGAGTAAGTCCCTAGGTAACATCATAACATTAAAGGAAGCGTTTAAAAAATGGAGACCTGAAGTCATTAGGTTATGGTTAGCGACAATACATTATAGAAGACCTGTAGAGTTCTCCGAGGAAGCTCTAAAACAGGCGGAGAAAGCATACATAAGATTAGTCAATACAGTCGAAACGCTCAAGAAGTTAATGAGGGAGCTAGAGCCTGACCACTCATTAGGAAGTGATGACTTAAGAATACTTAGGGAATTAATAAGTGTTAGAAAAGGATTTTATGAATCTATGGATGACGACTTTAACACTAGTAGGGCATTCAGCTACGTATATAAATTAACAACCATAGTCTTTAAGGAGTTAATGAATAGGCCTAAGAAGTCATTAGTAATGAAAGCATATGAGATCTTATGGGAGTTCAATAGAGTTATTGGTGTTCTAGATAAACACTTTGAAGGTGGAGGTATAGAGCAGGACTTTATTAATTCTCTCATAGAACTAATAGTTAAGGTAAGGCAAATACATAGAACAAGGAAGGAGTACCAGATATCAGACTGGATAAGAGAGGAATTAACAAAGCTTGGGATCAAGCTCATGGACTATAAAGACAAGACTGAGTGGGTCATAGAAAGGTAATGAATTAAGCTAAATAACACCTGAAAGTATTACTAGTCTAAGGTATACCTAAGATTCACTTTAGAGAATGTCATACTAGGTTATACTTTTATTTCTCTAGTTTGTATATTTCTTGTTTGGGGGGCCTTGAGGGTTTTCGTATTTACTTTGGGATTTCATGAAGATCATGCTATTAGATTACTAACATCGTCAGGTGCTAGTTTTGATGATAGGGTTGTAGTTCTTACGGGCTCACCCCTAGTTACAGCTACTAAGAAGGCTATTGAGGGCTTAAGGGCTTTTACATTGAGAATGGGTATAGGTGAACCAGTAGTTATTGAAGTACCTCCCTCATTTAATGAGGGAATTTCAACAATACTTAGAGTGTTCAGCGATAATGCTGAGTACGTCTTAGGTCTCTCGGGGGGTATGGGGTACTTAATAGTCTTTACATTGATAGCTCTAGTATTGTCAGGTAGAAATGCAAAAATATACATATATCCGGAAGGTGGGGATGTACCGGAAATACTTATTGATAAATATGTATTAACAACGCTAAGGAAGTTACCAACGGAAGCTGAATTAAGAGTATTAAATGAAATAGTTAAAGCACCGGGAATAACTGATGAGGAGATAGCTGTAATAATTGGTAGGAAAGTTAAGACGGTAAGGAATATCGTTAGTGAACTAAATAAGTCAGGTTTAATAATTAAGAGGGGTAGGAGAGGAGGTATATACCCTACTGAATGGGGTAAAGTCATAGCATTAATAAATGAATTAAAGAATTAATGCGAAAATTACATAGTAGTTATTTAAGTAGCTTTACAATTATTAGCGAATGGCTTGGTGATAGGTATGTCAACACTTAAACATGTACTTGAAGTCATAGACTTGCTTGATAATTCAAAGGTCAATGGTTATGACGTTAAGGAATGGTTTATATCTAAGGGTTTCGATGACAAGTTTATAGATGTAAAACGTATTAGGGATTCTAGAGGTCAAACTGACTTTATAAAAATAGTTATACCGGGATCAAGGGGAAAGCACGTAAATCAAGTCAATCCAGCACCTACTTTAGGGATAATTGGTAGGTTAGGAGGTATTGGTGCTAGACCTACAGTAATAGGTATGGTGTCTGATGCTGACGGGGCAGTAGTTGCGTTAGCTTCTGCTTACAAAATATTCGAGATGAGTATGAGAGGGGATAATTTACCTGGCGACGTGGTAATAACAACACATATCTGTCCAAATGCACCATTAAAGCATTATGAACCTGTACCCATGATGGATACGCCAGTTGATATTTTCAAACTACTCAAGCTAGAAGTTGATAGTAGAGCTGATGCCATACTAAGTATTGATGCTACGAAAGCTAATTGGGTTATAAAACATGCGGGATTCGCTATAACACCTACAGTTAAGGAGGGCTGGATTCTCAAGGTAAGTCCTGATTTAATTGATATATACGTAAGAGTTACTGGTGAACCTCCAGTTATAGTACCTATAACTATGCAGGACATATTACCCTTTACAACGCCTGTATATCACATTAATAGTATGATGCAGCCTTGGGTATATACTAAAGCACCTGTTGTTGGTGTGGCGATAACTGCTAAAATGGCCATACC
>CAZAMI010000060.1:0-7510 GCA_964486465.1 uncultured Desulfurococcaceae archaeon
TGAGTGCCTCCCTAATCCCCCACTTTAATGCTTGTAAATCCTTCTTTTCATTGCCGAAGTAATCACTTTGTTCAAAGACTTGCTTACCGTTAATAAATAATGTTATTACTGGTGGTGAATCATTGTCTATCAATAATATAGCGTAAGATATCCTTCCTCTCGAGATCCTTTCAAGCTTTCTTAGAACAATATATATGATCTTGCTTAGCTCGGTCTCTAAGTTCATAATTGCGAGTAATGCCACCCTGTTTAGATACACGAATTTTCGTGCCTCATCTACCGTCCTAAGGAACTCCATTACATTATGCCCTCACATCTATCTTTATATGTATTCTTAACTAATTCCATCTCCTTACTAGTGAGGTATACCTCTACATCAATTGGTGATCTTTCACTATTTGGGGGTTTAAGGCCTAGTCCATTAACTAGTACGTAGCCTCTCCTCATAATTTCTCTTAATTCATCACAGGATAGTATTGATATTAACTCCCTTAAATTATCTGTGAACCTTATGGATTCCTTAAATACCTTATCGCTAACTACGGAGTTGCATACCAGACATGTTAAGTCAGGCATTAGTGCATTAAAACCACAGGTGGGGCACTCAGCTGGTAGTATTTCAGTTCTTCTCTTGATCCACGCATTTGACCATTTAGTTTTAAGTATGCTTATAAGATCGTCTCTCTTATACTTCTTAGCGTGCTCATAAAGCTTACTAGCTAGACTTAATACTTCATCACCTATATTGAGAATTACAAACTCCAACTGATCTTCACTTAGCTTATCAAGTAACGATGCTATACGAGCGGCTATTACCGGGTATATCCTATCGGAATATCTTTGAAATCTCCTTACTAATACATCTACCTTAGTATAACTACTCGTTGATCCGTAGAGCTGTATTATGATGTCCTTCAATACATCAATGTACTGCTCGCGAGATAGGTTAAGTAAGTCAAGACCGGTAGAACTTATGAATTCATCAATGTGTCTCTCTATCCATGCCTCTAAATTTATCTCTCTCTTCTTCCTTGTTCTTCTTGTAGTTTTCCTACTTGTCTTCTCCTTGGCTGCACTCTTAGATTCCTCTTTCTTCCTCCTCCTACTTCTAGACTTACTTGATGAAGACTTACGCGGCACTTCATCACCTAATAATGAATTCTCTCTGAGAAGTTAAAAGGAAGATGTACTAACACCTTAGTAGAACTTCATTAATGCCTTAGCTTAAGTTATTTGAGTTATATGCCCTTTATTCTAGTCCTAATTTCTATTACGTCACCATCCTCTAAAACATGGTCTAAACCTACCCTCTCCCCGGGATATTTTGCTGACGGGCCCCATATCCTAGCATATTTAAAATACTTCAGAAATTCCTCCCTTATCTTCATTATAGCATCCTCAACACGTGCGCCTTTAGGTAATATCAGTGGTTCTGGTGATGGCTTAGGGGAGTTAGGCTCCTTGGTGTATACCCTAATTATGTTTGATACACTAAATACTGCCTTAGGTACCTCATTCAGACCTAACCCTGTTTTAGCTGATGTTGTGAGTATCTTTGTATCATCCCCCACGAATTTGATGATATGACTACGTACTTCCTCAATAAGCTCCTTACTAACAAGGTCTGCCTTATTAAGTATAATTACTGAAGGCTTATATACTACGTTCTCAAATATAGATTTTTCAACATCATCTAAAGAAACTTCTCCATATATCTTTACAATAGCGTTATATATTCTATAGCTATTAAGTAACTTTATGACATCATTTGCTGTAGCGTCAATAAGTTTACCGTAGCTTATCAACTTAATCCCTCTTATAGCTTTTGAACGTTCTATTACTACACGACCCTTAGGTCTCTTTACCATTATACCTGCATTCCCTAACTCATTAATTAACACCTTAAACTGTTTTATAGGACTATTTGATAGATCTACCACTAACATTAATATGTCAGCATTCCTCGCTAGACCTAATACTCGTGAACCCCACATTAATTTACCTCTTGATGCACCCTCCACTAGTGCGGGTGCTTCAATTAACTGGAACTGTATGTCTTCAAACCTCAACATGCCTGGAATAGGGTATTTTGTAGTGAATGGTATATCACTAACTTCAGGCTTAGCATTAGTTAATGTCCTCAAGAGTAAGCTCTTACCAGAATTCGGTAGCCCTAACATAACCACTTGTGAAGCTCCCTCCTTCTCTATAAAGAACGATGGAGCTCTACCTGCTCGCTTAAACTTTCTTTCCTCAATCTCCTCTCTAAGTTCTGAAATCTTCCTCCTAACCCATGCCCTTAGGTTTTCCGTACCCTTATGCTTAGGTACTGAAGATAGGAATTCCTGTAATGCTTTAAGTCTCTCCTCAGGTGTTCTAGCTTCTAAATATTTAGCCCACTTAGCCTTAGCCTCAGCAGGTAAGTTAGTAGGCATCTTAAATCACTCTGAATTACGCAATTTTGAGTTCTAATTCTCCTTACTGCTTCGAGCCCACCTAAGTAGTGTTTGTTCCTTACTAATATAACCTATGCCCAACTTCTTAAGCGTAGACCAGGACCTCCTCACGATGGGTGGAATCTCATTAACATTAAGTCTCAATAACCATTCTCTAGTCTTCGGATCTGAAGAATATCCACTACCGAAATCACCATACATTTCATGTAGCACGTTAATATGGGAGTCCCTTAAGTATTTAGCCACAATTGAAGCTGCACTAACAACTGTATACTTCAAATCAGCTTTATTCTCAACTATTAAGTCTACGTTACTAACACCTAATTTATGCAATAACCTCCTAACTTCTTTAATCAATTTTGTACTACCACTTGTAGCATCAATTACTATCTCTCTTACGTCTCTCAACATTAAGTTAATGAATACTGATTCTATAATATTATTTACTGCCTTAATGAATAAGTTATTAAGATTAGATCTATCAATGACTTTAGGCGGTACCCTTGAAACTATGATGCTATGTGCATACATACATATTAACGTGAATAGTTTAGCTCGTGTTTGAGGAGTCAAGAGCTTACTATCCTTAACACCAATACTTCTAAGCTTTTCTTCATCATTATCTTCAATAACAACACCTGCAATAAACATATCACCGATAACAGGACCACGTCCTGCCTCATCAATACCTAATTTAAGTATGACCTGCCACCCCCTCCTTTAATGTCATCACAACATGTCTTAATTGATTAATGTCTATATCTTTACCGCTTAGATCTTTATATACTTCAATAGTTATTATCTTAACTCTATTACCTAGGTACCTTATTATCTCCATGAAGTCCTTCAATACGTCATCATCAGGAATTAAGTGAACATAGGTTAAGCCATAACTTAAACGTCTGTAATTATGTACATGCAATGCTTCAACTCTATCAATGATTATTGGTGGTAAGCTCTTTACTAGTTCAACTATATCCTCACCGCTTCCCCACATTTTAATTCTCCTAGATAATAGGTGTATAGGATCTAAGCACACACCAATATATGGCTCATCTTTAAAGTCAGCTAAAATGTATGGTAGGGTGTCTTCATTACTGCAGCATTTATCGTGTGTTGTCTCAATGAGTAATGGTATGGATACATCTTCACATTGTTTAATGATTTCACTTAGACTTTCTTTCGCGGATTTTATACAGTCTTTATTCATGTACCCGCAGAAGTCCTGCTCAGTTGTTAGATGTAAAATGAAATATCTAGGTTCTAACTTAGATAGTTCATTGATGCACTTCAACACTACATTAAGTGAGGCCTTCCTTATTTCTTCCACTGGTGAAGCTAACTCTAAATCACGCCAGGGCAAGTGAATACTTAAGTATAAGCCCTCATGCTTAAGATAATGAGTTACGAGCTCTTGAGCACTTACTTTAAAATATAGAGGATAATCTATGCTTAATTCTATACCGTCAAAGTGTGTATCCTTAAGTTTACTTATGAAATTCCTTATACTCTCCGAACTAAAGCTGGCGAAATTCCTATACCATGCTGAGTAAAGTATGGGTGCTCGCATTAATCCTCAACCTCAGTGGTTAATACCTTAATGATTAAGGATATGACGTCTTCAAATCTAGATCTAAGTTCATCTAAGATATTGTTATAGGACTTACTTCTACATTTAGATACATCAATGTTTTTCAGTATATTCTTTACCTCCTCAACATTACGTGCGCTATATAAGGGATATCCAAATCTCTTAATACACTCATTTACATATAGTTTCCCAGGGAAGTATGTAATACCTGTGGTGTGAAGTAAGGCAGCTTCCCTAGCTAATGAAGCACCACCACTTATAACAGCGAAAGCGTAATATGTAAGTGAGACTCCATCGTAATGACCTCTAATTACCTTAACTCTAAAACCTTCCCTTAATAACTTCTTAGCTAAAACTTCATGTATACTATACCGAGGTAGGAATACTATATCGTATCCTTCACTACTTAAATGCTTAATTAGCTTCTCTAAGTCTATGTGTACGTCACGCCCTCTATAATATGTTGCTAATGATTCATGAGGTCTTAATACTATGTATTTAAATTCTTCTAAGCCTATAGCCCTAACATAATTGATGTCGGGTTTACTTCTAATTAGCCACGAAACTTCATCAACGCCATTGTATTGATATAGTTTAGTTGCTGCGTATAGGTAACTTACTATTTCAGCTTGAGGTATGCACTTGGATGCAATGACTATATCAGCTAAGGGTAACGATAATCTACTTGGTATCTCAGCATGTGGAGAGTCCGTTATAGCTACGTACTTAATACTTAATCCAAATGCTACTCTAGCTGCTGATGGATTAGGATAAGCTATTAATACGTTAGGTTTTTCACGTTTCACCATATCGAGTAAGCTACTCATTCTATTAATATCACTTAGTACCTTATCATAGGCGTCCCCTTCAGCATAATCACCGATAACTATGGGATCTATACCTAACCTCCTTAATGCCCCCTCAGTATATTCGTACTTACGGCACGTGACCACGACACTAAATCCTTTCCCTAATAACTCCCTAGCTAAATAACCAAACAGTGTTGCTTGTTTTGATGTTAATGCATCAATCCATACCTTCACGTCACTCTTCCTCTAAGATTGGTTTCTCGAGAACAATATTAATTATGTTATTCCTGTTTATGTAAGTATGGTGAAAGTGAGTGAGCTACCCTAGGCTTTTTGGTACTGATGGTGTTAGGGGAATTGTTAATGAATTTCTGACGCCAGAGAATGTGTTAAGACTTACGCTAGCTATAGCTTCCTATTTCAGCCCTGGTTCTAGAATCATTGTTGGTAGAGATGCTAGGGCTGGCAATAACTTCATAACACATATAGTTATTGGGGCTTTATTGGCGTCAGGTATTAAAGTATACTACGCAGGTTTAACTCCAACACCAGCACTTCAATACTACATAAAGAGTGTTGGAGGCTTTGATGCAGGAATAATGATAACTGCCTCACATAATCCGCCACAATATAGCGGCATAAAGGTGATAGCTTCCGACGGTGTTGAACTTCATAGGGAAGGAGAGAGGGAGATAGAGAGAATATACTATGAGGCAAGGTTTAGGAGAGTACCGTGGAATCAGTTATCAGCAGATTACGTAAGGGTTGATGACGTCAATGAACACTACGTTAAGGGTGTTGTGAGTTTAGTTGATGCTGAAAGGATAAGATCTAAAGGTTTTAAGGTAATCCTGGATGGAGCTAATAATGTACCATCATTAACTTCACCTAAAATACTTAAGTATTTAGGCGTGAAATTAATCACACTGAACACAGAACTCTCTCATATACCAAATAGGGAACCTGAACCAACACCTGAGAACTTAATTGATACTGTTAATACAGTAAAGTCTTTAGGAGCGGATCTCGCTGTAGCCCATGATGGTGATGGTGATAGGGCAATATTTGTGGATGATAAAGGTAGGGTTTTATCAGGTGATAGGACAGCTATACTACTATGCAAGCACATAATTGAATATAGGGGAGATAAAGGCCCTAGGAGAGTTGTTACAGCTGTCTCATCAAGTATGTTGGTTGAGGAAATACTATCTAAGTATGGAATTGAGGTTATATGGACTAAAGTAGGCAGTATAACTATAGCTAGGACTATGATGAAGCTCGGAGCCATAGCTGGGTTTGAAGAAAATGGAGGCTTTATGTATCCTCCTCATCAATACGTTAGGGATGGAGGTATGGCTGCAGCATTAATGCTTGAATATCTAAGCTATACAGGTAAGAAGCTATCAGAACTTATTGACGAACTACCTAGTAGGTATATCGTTAAGACTAAAGTACCTATAAAAAGTAGGGATGAGGCGCTTAAAGTCATAAATAAGCTTAAGGAGGTATATAGTAAGTCCAGAATCATAGATATAGATGGAATTAAGATAGTTGAGAGAGATTATTGGATACTCGTAAGACCTAGCGGTACAGAACCCATATTAAGAGTCTTCGTTGAAGCTGTCGATGAATTAAGTGCGAATAACATACTTAATAGCGTCTTAAACCTTATTAGGGAGGTGTTAAAACGTTGAGATACGCACTGTTAAACTTACTTGCATGCCCTATGTGTAAGGAATTTCCCTTAAAGCTATATGTCTTTGAAAAGAAGGTTCTAGATAAGAAATTTAAGGTGCAGACACCATTCTGCGATCTATACTGCGGTCTCAAGGGTAAATATGTTAAAGAGATAAATAAGGAAGAATTAAACTGCTCTGAATGCGTACGCATAGATATAATATCAGGAGTTATCGTATGCCCTAAATGTGGTAGATGGTATCCAATCATAGATAGTATACCCTGGATGTATCCTGATGCTAGAAGAAAACACCCTAGAATTAAGAGTAAAGAAGATGAATTCGTAAGGAGGTATTGGGACCTATTACCATTAGAGGTCAAGAATAGAATTGGTGCAAAACCAGGATAACTATCTCACCTTCTACGTCTTCGCCTACTTCTTAATGACCTCATACCTCTTATTACGATTTCAGTTGTTGAATCAAGAGACTGAATGTACGTTTTCAGTTCTTCTAAAGCATTACTTATATTCTCAAGATACTCCTTACTCACTCTATCACCTTCACTGCTTAGGAACTCCTTACCGAGGCTTGTTAATCTTAACTTCCTAGATATAGGATCAGACTCTACCAGTCCTAGATATAGCAATACCTTAATATCCTCTAGTAACTCCTTACTATTAGGCATACCAGCGATCGAGAAGAACTTATATCCTAGGTCTATACCCTTGTCATCCTTTAATTTATAAATTAATTGAGTTAAGCCCTTCTCTGATATCTGACCTATCATATCTATTATGTGTAATAATTTTAATTTCCTTGAATCTCTCTTGATGGCATCAATAGTTACTACAGGTCTAGTAACTATCTTTATCTCCTTAGTTGTTTTTGATTGAGACATTCTGTAACCCGTATGACTCTACCTATAATCATTATTAAGCATTACCTATTTAGATTGAGATTTAAAAGTCATGAATT
>CAZAMI010000061.1:0-7432 GCA_964486465.1 uncultured Desulfurococcaceae archaeon
TTTGTTATATCTTGAGGTAAGTAATTACTTATCTTTATTACTTTATCTGCTAGTGACAGGAACGTTGAGGAAGCACTGGATATTATAACTATGGATATACTAGTATTTACTGTTATTCTCCTAACCAAATTAGATAAAGGCTTTATAGGATCTTCAGGTATCAACTTATTCATGATGTCATCTTTAAAGAGTAAGTTTGTCGCGCTTGTGTCCTCATCTATTAATAAGGTATTCACGTTAAGTTCTAAAGCTTCACTTATTGAGGTTGCCATACTAGTTGAACCACTGGCATTTAATGTAGTAAAATCTTTAGTATCTATATTACCTGGTAACATCTTTATGAAGTTTGATATGTCTACATGATTAACTATGCGGCCATCTTCAGCTTTAACAGTGACTGTATTCTTTAATGACACTAAGTATTCTCTACCATCGCCTTCAACGTGATTATATATGCCATCCTGTATTGAATTCAGTAACGTAGTTTTGCCGTGATATGCGCCACCTGTAATTACTACCACACCTTTAGGTATTGCCATACCACTAACTATTTTACCGCTAGGTAGCTTGACTCTGATCTCCATAGACTTTGGTGACTTAAACCTAGTAGCATTCTTTAAGGGTCTTTGTGATATACTTGATTCCCTAGGTAATATAGCGTCATTAGGTATGAAGGCTATGTAGCCCTCTCTGCTGATCCATTCTCTGAGGTATTCCTGATCTTTATAGAGATTTACGTGCTTCTCAAGTTTTTCTAGTTCATTCCTTAATGAGCTCACTAATTCCTTAATTAACTTGTTAACATTATCTATGAGTAGCTTTTTAGCCTCCATAGCTAATATCTTCCTACCAAGAGCTGGTAACCCTATGAAGAACCTTACAATTAAATCCTCATTAAATACCTCAACACTAGATCTTAGGAGTATCCAGGGACCTGGTTTTGGTATACCGATATAACAACTATTACCGCTACCACATTTACGACTAAACCTCCTACATAATTTATAGAGCTGCCTCGACACATAATCGCTTAGGGGTTCTCTACATGTAGGATCGCTCATTAATTTCCTTGGTATCTTGTGATGTTTAGGTGGTATTTTAACCTCCATAATTGAGGGATTTGCGTGAGGATCTCCTTGTACTTTGGTTATTACTCCAATACCATAGTCGTACTTAACACTGATATCGTGTAACTTCTTATATAGCTTATATGATTTTCTGTTCATTCTCATTAATTCCTTCTCTAGTTCATATAGCTCCATCACCTACTCTTCACCTTAGAGACCATATTGGTTTAGAATTAGGAGTTTAAGTATATAGTTTATTCATGCTACTTTATATTAGGTGGTATTGTGGATAAGGAGTTTAAGACAGGTAATACCGTCATTAGGGTTATTAAAGGTGATATAACTAAAGTTGAGGCTGACGCCATAGTGAATCCAGCTAATTCGTTAATGATTATGGGTGGCGGTGTTGCTGGTGCTATTAAGAGGGTTGGTGGTGATGATATAGAATTTGAAGCTAGGAGGCACGCACCTGTTCCTATAGGTGAAGCTGTGGTTACGTCAGGTGGTAAGCTAAGAGCTAAGTATGTTATTCATGCACCAACGATGGAGAGGCCGGCCATGAGAACTAATGAGGCAAAGGTAAGGGCAGCAGTTAGAGCAGCTCTTAGGAGGGCTCATAGCTTAGGACTTAGAAGCATAGCTTTTCCAGGTATGGGTACGGGTGTAGGAGGTCTAGACCCTAATGTAGCTGCTAAGGCGATGATTGAAGAGGTAATAAACTTCCTCAAAAGAGGAGGAAGAATAAGTGAAGTGCTCTTAGTAGCATTTACTGATGACTTATACAGGGCGTTCATAAATGCTGCATCAAACCTCTTAAAAACATATTAATGTACTTAAGACACTTACTAGTAATGAACTGGCTGGATAGTAAATCCTATAGTAAGAAGTACAAACATTATTTATAACTGAAGAATAGGAAGCTACATGAAATATCAAAGAGAGAAGCTGAATAATGAATGCTTAAGGTGAATACTGATGATGCGGCAATACGGTATGGTTTGTTATGATTAATATATAAATTAATTATTTATTTTACTTATAAAGTAATGGATGTGGATAGTCCTCTAGCGCTGAAAGGTGATGTAACCGGGTCGGCACTGAAGTATCTAGACTGCTATATTAACTTCAATAGCTCTGACTATAACTGAATAATGGATTACACTTGGTTACTGTTGATGAATAAACGGTCAGCTGATCACTGATGAAGACCCACTGACTGTTTGCTTAATCATTAATTTGATTTGGATATTAACTTATTTTAGTATTGAGGAAGTAATAGTTAGGTGGTTGTGATTGTTTAAGGATTTAAGTGAGCTAAGTAGGTTTTACCTACTTCTCCATCCGCGAATTGCTGTCCTTATAATAACGAAGTGCCCTAACGATAGAAGTAACATAATGCCTGTATCTTGGATTACACCACTATCTGAGGAACCACCGACCCTAGGTATAGCTATTGATAGGGAGTCATACACGTTTGAGTGTCTAGAGTACTGTAATGAGTTCACAGTTAATATTCCACCGCATGACAAGGCTGATTTAGTATACTCTTTAGGAACTATATCAGGTAGGGGTATTGATAAGGTAAAGGAATTTAACATTAAATTACTGAGAGCGAAGAACATTAAGGCTGACATATGGAGTGATGCATTAGGTGTCATCGAGTGTAGAGTAGCCAATAAGGTTGATGTAGGTGAAGTAAGATTCTACATAGGTGAAGTAGTCAGTGCTTACGCTAGACCAGAATACGTAACTCAAGGAGGTTGGAACTTCACAAGGACTAATGTATTACTGCATGGGTGGGGAAGAACGTTTTACTTAGTCGGTAGGAAGGTCATAGCCAAGAAGAAATGATTTTCAAGCTCAGACGTTGGGTTCGCCTCTTTATATGTTTGTATATGATTTTATATAGGGTATCATCGGTTCATTTGTTTTGAACCCACCCTTCGGTCGGGTTTCATTGGTCATTGGGTGAGTGCCCCACGACCCAGGGCGTGGGGCTATGGTTTGAATTACCCTGAGATAAATGTTCATTGCTCCAACGATATCTCTATCAGCTATAAACCTACATCTAGGACAGATAGCTAACCTATAATCATAGATTAGTTTTGCTCCACATATAGGACATATAGCTGAAGTGTCTCTAGGGTTAACGAATATTACTGGTACATTGTACTCTATTGCTTTAGTTATTATTGCTAGTTGTAGTTTACGGTAAGCAAATCTTGACAGTTTATCAGCTAGGCTGGAGGATTTCCTTGAAGAATTAAACCATAGCTTCTCAAGGTCTTCAAGAACGATAGTACTCCTAGTCCTCCTAGCTTTAAGGACAATTTGTTTAGCGAATTTACGAGACCAGTCAATCAATATGTTTCTACTCCTCCTATGAAGACATCTGATAATCTCTAACCACTTCCTATTCCTCCTCCAAGCATAACTATGACTTTTTTGAACATCTTCAGCTAGGTGTTTAAGATACAGTGCCTCAGTAAATCTCGTGTTTATCCTTCTAACACTTCTACCGTTGTAAATCACTATCTTCTTTAAATTTATATCAAGGGAGAGAATTCTCTTAGGCTTGTATGGGTTATACTCCCATCTGAACGGTATGCTTATCCATATCCTACCATTTCTGTCAATACTTACTATTACCTCGTACCATTTCCTCCCAATGAACTTCTTTACGTAGCCCCTACGGTGCAGCAGTTTTATCTTGAAGACTCTATTCCTTAGTTTCACTATCACTACTTGGTTCCCTAGGTCAACTACCGCATCGTACTTATCTAGTCTAACTGACAGCTTCTTTAGAACAGGTTTCTTTCCATTATTCTTCCTAGCTGATTTAACAATAGACAGAGCGTACTTGTATATCTGTTTGCATTGATGTGCACGGAATCCTTGCTCCCTCAATATTTTATAGAACATCTGGTGTAACTGATTAATTGTTGGTAGTTTATCTAGCTCCCATAAGCAATTAACGATATATTGTGTTGCTCTACGTGTAAGGTATAGCTCTTCACGTAGCTCATTAATTGTCCCCTCTAGGAGAACTCCTCTAGCCTTGAGAGTCAGCGTATACTCTCCTCGGGGAACCACCCATACTTCACGGGCGGTTCTCCCCCTCATCGGAGGCACCAATTATATTTATTGGTAGCTATATTTATAAGTCTTTCTAGCTATACTATGAGTATGGTGGTATAATGAGTCAGGTGTACGTCTTCGAGGCATCACTACTAAGCTACGGCAAAGGAAGAGTAATTATATACCCACCCAAGGAATATCAACAAAAACTAGCAAAACATAAAGGAAAGAAAATAAAAATCATAGCAATAATCGAAGAAAACCAGCCATGAAGATTATATAAAATCATATACTTTCATATAAAATCTGCTCGGCGTATAAATCATCAAATCATTTGGGTCGGGCATTCATCACCAATACATATCATTAACTTGATACTTTAAAACCTTTTCATGAACTCCTTTCTACCCCTTAATGCTTCAATTATTAAATCCTTAATCAATTCCTCATTGACCGTGATGGGATTATTATCAAGGTTCCTCCTATAATTAACTACTTCCTTAACATAATCATTGACCTCCGATATTTTAACACCAACATCACCTATACTGTTAGGTATCTCAAGCTTATCGAGCATTTCACAGACCCTTCTTATAATTCCTTTAACATTTCCTACGTGGAGTAATGACATTAATCTACGTATTTTCACATCGCTAATCGCTTTTATATTCCTAGCTAACACGTAAGGCATTACTAGAGCATTAGATAGACCGTGGTGTACGTCATGATGGGTTGTTAAGTAATACCCTAATGCATGGATAAGCGTTGTACCAGCTATGTTTATAGCCATACCTGCTAAAGTTGAAGCTAAATGCAGTTTTAGTAACTTATCATCGCTTAACTTTAAATCACTTGATAAAGCCTCCATGATGAGTTCCAAAGCTCTTAATCCAAACATATCGCTAAAATCATTAGCTGATTTAGACATGTATGCTTCAATAGCATGAGAAAACGCGTCCAATACCGTCCATGTGAGGAGGTTCCTAGGTAAATGCTTTAATACTTGCGGATCAACTAATGCAACTCTAGGTATTATGGTCTCACCAACAATAACCGCTTTCCTTTTCTTAACTACGTCAGTAATCAAGGCATACTTAGTTACTTCACTACCTGTACCACATGTTGTCGGTATAGCTATAACAGGTAAGACCTCCTCAGTAACGATATTAGGGTAGAAGTAATCTTCAACTTTACCACCAAGACTTAACACTACCGAGACAGCCTTAGCAGCATCAATAACACTACCACCACCAAAGGCTACAATTACATCAGTATCGAAATCCCTAATCTTTAATGCTACATTATTACATTGTGTTGATGGAGGATTAGGAAGAATTCCCTCATAGACCTTAAATGAAATTCCAGCATCTTTAAGAATCTTACCTAATTTATCAATGTATCCATATCTACGAGCAAAACTCCTGCTGAAGAGTAATAACGCCCTCCTGCCATAACTCTTAACGACATTACCTAATTCATTAATCACATTAAAACCAACCCAGATTCTTGTAGGTAAGTAATGATAATTGATCATACCCGTACACCTTATCATTAATTAATTTTAAGTTAATAAGCTGCAATTAAGTATAATGTATGAGTGTGATGAATATCGTGGTTGCCCGTGCCCAAAGTAATTTCGAGAACCCCTAGTAGCAAAACTAATCCAGCTAACGGGCACGGGCTTCTCCCTCAACCACCTCATCTCTATCGGTGGCTCATCGGGAGCTACATTGACCGCCACCACTTGGGCGGCCTTACGGGTTATGAGGATTAGCCTCCCGCTCCAATGACTACTCTGCCGTCATTGGAGCGGGAGAAGAGGTTAAGACAAGCAACGTATTGGGCATTGAAAGTGAAACCGCATCTTCTACATTTGAATATTTCTTTATCTACCCTATTCCTCTTATCCACGTAACCACATATTGGACAAGTGATGGAGGTTTTCTTAGCATCAGCCTCTAATATACTCAATCCTCGCTCACTAAATTTATAGTCAATATTCTCTATGAACACACGGTAGGGGAACGTTGACAACCTGTAGTTCAGCTGCTTACTTCTCTTCTTACCATTGAGTCTTAAGTCCGTTTGTCCCTAGAGGGTCATTCCCTTCATTTTAGGGTTATTCAGGGTCGCTTCTAGGGACTTCCACCTCGCCCACAGGGATTTGGGTATCCCTGTGGGGTCATGGGTGGCTTTCGAGGCTAACGGAACGAGCCTCACATCTAGGAGAGCATGTCCTACGAGGCTTGGAGCATGGCTCCCATCACCTCGTAGGGCTTTGAAGAGGAGATTCCAACATGCAACTACATCTCTATGCCATAGTTCTCCACCTTTACCACATTTACCTATCCTAGAGTTGTTGTTGTAGTTTATTGGAGCGTCATGGACAGGACATAGTCTTGATGTATTCTTTGGATTAACGTAGATTACTGTTACGCCATGTTCTTTTGCCTTTTCCTCTATTGCTCTCTGAATACCTCTAAAAGAAGCTTGGAATATTCTGTGTCGTAATTGCTTATCTTTAATTCTGGCTACCATGTTGTTGGCAGGTTTCTTACTGAGCTTCTCAAGAACAATAGAATATCGCTTCTCATAAGCAGTTTTAACAATTATATTTGCTATCTTCCATCTAATATCAAGCTTCTTCTTCCTCTCTTTCAGCTTCCTCATAGTTTTCCTCTTAATTCTTGACTTCTTACCATAGAGCTTAACATATCTCTCCTGAATTCCTTTTCTACGATAAAGGTAACCGAGAACGAGCTTCTTTGTACTGGTTTCAAAGGTGTAGGCAATATTATCGACGAGCATTGTAACATTGTTCTCGTTTACATCTACGGGTAGGTAACCTCTAGGCTTGAACTCCCTAACCTCCTTGGCAAATGTTAGGTAGATTATAAGCTGTCTATTCCTCTTATCAAGCTTAACCTTGGCTTCGGAAACCAGCTTCCATCCTCTATTGATGTATTTCCAGTACAGTTTATGAGGTTCAAGCTCTACTGTAACCCATCCTCTATGGGTGGCTATTTTAATTGAGGTGTATCCATTTGGCTTCCATAAGTGGTCGTCAAGCCATATACTGACCCTCCTAACCTCTGGGTATTCCCTTTCAGTTAATCCAAGCTTCTTTAATCTTAGGAAGCTCTTAGCCCTAGTACTGGCGTCTTGACAAGCAGTATAAACGTAGTGTGAAGGTAGTTGGGGATAAAGGCTTTTCATTTCACGGTATTTTAATGCTTTAAGCTTGGTAAAACTCTTAATCTCGTTCCTTATAGCGTACATTACTAGTT
>CAZAMI010000062.1:0-7000 GCA_964486465.1 uncultured Desulfurococcaceae archaeon
GCAGCTTCCTGAAGTATGGGCTCTCTATCCTTCTTATAGAGCCAACCCCTCTTTATAGCTATAGCTCTTAATATCTCGTTAGGATCTGTCGAGTCTATATCGTATGCTTGAAGGAATGCCTTAGGGTTATACTTAACTATCTTATTAATGAGCTTTATAGCTACCTCAACGGGGTTCTCAAGTTCGTCTATGGCTTTAGACCTAATTAATGACTCAACATCATTGGATTCTGGAGGTACTATTCCCGGAGTATCTATCAAGTATATATTACCACCTATTTTGTATAGCTGTGCTCTCGTTGTGTATCCAGGGGTTCCTGGGTATGGTGAAGTTCTTGCTGAGTGTCTACCCCTAAGTATGTTTATGAGTGTTGACTTACCAACCTTAGGTATACCAAATATAGCTACAGTTATTGGTGACTTACCAGTCACCTCCTTAATAGTCCTCCTCAGAACCCTAGTACCCTTCCTATCTCTAGCAGCAATATATACGGTCCTCACACCTTCTCTTAATTCGAAATACTCCTTCCAACTCTCAGCAATACTCCTAGGTACTAAGTCAGACTTATTAAGAACCAGGATGAAGGGTATACCCCGCTTCCTAATAAGTGATTCAAGCCTAGGACTACGTGTAGCTAATGGATCCCTAATATCAACTAATTCTAACGCAACATCAGCTAGGTCAAGTAACTCCTTAACCAACCTCCAACTAGCTAATCTCAAACCCTAAACCCTAAACTTAGGGGCTTGAACCCTAAAATTCTGTCATAAGTATGGTAATGTATTAATTGGAAGTATTAAATCTACATATCTATCTTTTTAGCCTTCAAAAACTTGATCCCCACCCTAGAACTATAATATCTTCTAATGAACTCGTCATCACTTAGCAATATAGATAGCTCCCAATCCCTTAATGAAGGGCATATATAACATCCTATTCTGTAAAACCCCTTAAGGTATAGCTTATTTATGGGTATTCCATTAAGCAATAAGTAAAGATGTACGTGTAAGGCACTCCAAAGCTTTAATGGATACGCATCCATGATGTTCTTATTCTCATATTCTATAAAACCCTTTCTAGACCTACTTATAGATTCAGCATCCCTATCACCTATAACTATCAACACTTTCCTGCCTCTGAAATAGCTGTTGATTACAGACCTTATTGATGCTTTCTTAAGACCTGTACACCACCTGCTATTGTGTGTTGGTAGTGAATGTCCTAGCTCTAGTTCCTCATTAACCGGAGCCCTCACGTATACGTAGTTAATACCTAGTCTCCTACTAACAGTTTCTATGTATTCAGAGTTTTCATGAAAATCCACGCCAGTATCGGAGTATATAGCAGTCACGTTTGATTTCCCAAAAGCCTTAATAGCTAAGAGTAATGCAGCAGTGCTATCCTTACCGCCAGACCAAGGCACAACTACCTGGTCAATACCATCCTCTAAAGCTTTAAGGAATCTAAGACTTATCCACTCATAAGTCTTTAACACTTCAGAATTCACAGATAAAGTACTTTCTAAACCAACATTACTACGTGTAATGTCTGTCTTAACTTGAATAACCTCAGGTTTACAGCCAGTATCTGAAAACTTGATTGATGCTACCTTCTCATTTCCAAGGTAGATGTCATGAATACCGCTATACTTTCTAATTAAGAGCGTCATGTCGCTACGTAATTCTAACTTAAGTATCTTTTCTAGATGTGCTATACCATCCTTAACTAAGGGGAATACGTCATATAGGGGGTTAATTATATCATTACTTAACAGTCTATCCTCAGACACTTTAGTCTTATACGCATTAATTCCTGATTCCCACCCTACAGCCATCCTAAACTTTACTCTAGCTTGGTTAATGTATTTAGATATTTCACTAAGGGTTGCATGCCTAACTTCAGTTTTAGGAATTAATGCAGTAGCTACGTGTGGTAATGAGTCAAGGTTAAGGTAGTCCTCAGCTCTGTAATCCCTACGACCTGTTAAAACTATATTGAAGGCATCATTACTCCTTACTAAATCGTTTACTCTATCCCAGAACTTACTACCTCTAACACCACCTACATGTACGACCTCACTAACTATGCCCTCATGAAATCTCTCAATAGCTGCCTTTACAGCTGAAGCATCAGTACCACTCCTAACTATGATCCTCAACATACTTACTCGATAGCCTCGCATGTTATTTAAGGGTTAGAGAAATATATCGTTTAGATG
This sequence comes from uncultured Desulfurococcaceae archaeon, assembly GCA_964486465.1. Classification (GTDB taxonomy): domain Archaea; phylum Thermoproteota; class Thermoprotei_A; order Sulfolobales; family NBVN01; genus CAZAMI01. The sequence continues at coordinate 2,219 of CAZAMI010000062.1, forward strand.
AGGAACGCGCTCTTCGCTGATAAGTGATGAAGAGCCATCAAACCGATTCCTTAGAGGGTCATGATCAGGTAGGACAACATATATGTGAATCTGTAATATATGCATATTCACTACTTGTTATTATTGATGGTCCGTAAACCCTCTTTAATACTTCGGGATTCATTACCTCATCAACATCACCATAAATATAGAAGTTCCTGCCTAAGAGTAGGATTTTCCTTGTGTATCTTAGGAGTAATGAAGGATTATGACTAGTGACTATGATTAATTTCTTACTAGATAAACGGCCTATTAATTTAGCTATCTCAGCTCTACCTACAGGGTCTATAGCTGATAGAGGCTCATCTAATAGGAGTATTGGAGGGTCATGAGCTAAGGCTCTCGCAATAAACACTCTCTGTCTTTGACCACCACTTAACTCCCATATATTGTCATTCATTACTGACTCGTCGAGACCGACAATTTTCAATAATCCCTTAATGAAATTCTTAACATTACCGCTAATGTTCTTAACCCTAATTTTAAGTGATGTCTTCAAGAATTCGTAAACACTCATGGGGTAATTACTCTGAGGCTGTAGTGTGAGTTGGGATACGTACCCCAAGAACTTACCAGCCTTACTAGGATTACCAGTAACATCAATACCATCTATAATTACACGACCCCTCATGGGTTTAATCAGTCCTGCTAAGACTTTAAGTAATGTAGTCTTGCCTACACCATTAGGTCCTAAAAACTGTATTAGGCTCGGACCCTCAATTCTTAAACTCATATTCCTAATGACTTCAAAACCATTATAACCCGCAGTAAGATCCCTAACCTCTATGTAGTGCCTTACATTCTCATTGGTATATGTACTTCTCATCGCTACCCAATACATATTTTACTGTGCACAGAGCATTTAAAGATTTAAATGAAGTGTGCACAGGTTATGAGTAGGGAGTTATGACTCCATCAAAGGTCATAAATGCGCTTATGATACTGTTGGTAGTAATTATCATAGTAGCTCCTCAAGCGGTCTTAGCCAATAGAGGGGTCAAGATAGTTGTAACGTTCGACTACCTAAAGTATGATGTTGAGCCATTACTTTGCCCAGGTGATACTATTTATTCCTTAGTACCACCTGGTGTTGATCCTCATGATTACGAGTTAAGACCTAACGACCTTGGACTACTAAGAACCTCAGATATCATCATATCAACAGCACATGCGCCATTTGAGGTTAAAATTAGGGATTTGTACTTACGTGGTGAGTTAGGTAATGTAACACTAATAGAGATTCCATACGTAAGCGGTGTGAAGATATACATAAATCCATCACTTGATAAACCTAATTTACATGCAGTAACGTACGATCCCAATAACTTAATTATATTCATTAAGTCTGTAGCGAATGCATTAATAAAGCTTAGACCGGGATGTAGGTATACATACATAGCTAACATGGAGGAAGTAGTCAATAAGATAAAGAGTTTGATGTCTCAAGCTCCAAGACTTAACTTGAGGGGTATAGGGTTATCACCATTAACACAATATGCTGTTTCATGGCTTGGTATAAACATAACTTACCTACTAATTAAGGAACACGGTGTTCCAGTACTACCTCAAGACTTAAAAGTCATTGAGGAATTGGCAAGGAGCGGGAAGGTTAATGTAGTCATTGTAGTAACTTCGAGCATTATGAAGGACTCTATGGAGTTAGCGTATGGATCTAACTTACTGTTAGATCTAGCAAGGAAATATTCATTAAATGTTATTTATGTTCCATCTCCATTGATACCCAATAGTACTATATCTAAGCTAGCATTCATATTAAGTCAAGTTAAATCCATGGCTATTAGTATGAGTAAAGGTTTTGAGGAGGTTAGTAAAGTTGATATAAGTGAAGTTCTTAAGTTCTTAACATTTCTATTAGCACTAACAATATTTGGGACACTAGCTTATGTATTTAGGGCGTATGGTAAGCTATTGAGTAAATTAACGTTAACATTATTGATCGGTATCGCTTTATACTCATCAATAGTTGTATCAGCACTATACGATGTAAAGTGGGTTTTAGTATTTGTTTGTGCAGGCTTATCTTATGGTGTACTAAGTAGTCTAGTAGCTGCTAGGAGGTTGTACTTCCTCGCAGGCGCATCACCTCATGCTGCTCTATTAGCTGCTGTATTGAGTATAGCACTAACATCAATAATCGGTATCAATACATACTTTTGGGCTTTACTTCTAGGTGTAGCTCTACTCTACATTGCTGGCTTCATGATATATAGAGGGCTTGACGCAGATGTTGCTACAAGTATCTTCGTATCGCTCACTTCAGCTCTAAGTGTTATAGCTATATACTTCATACTAACGAGTTTTAGATATAGTGCTGATGTACTCTCAATAATTGTTGGTAATCCATTACTTATATCTTGGTTTGACACGGTATTCCTAATAGCTTTAACTTTTGCTATAGTATTACCTATACTGTTGACTTACTACGAGAATGTATACTTAGGTATTGATAGGGAGGACGCTATTACTTCAGGATCTAAGTTATGGATTTACGACTTAATAACCTTCACAGCACTTGCATTAGCTACTGTGGGCATTATAAAGGTTGTTGGCTTCGTGCTTGAACATGTACTGATTTTATTACCAGGCTCTATAGCCATAACTAGCTCAAGGAACTCTAAAGAAGCGTTACTAACTAGCTTAATCGTATCGTTAAGTATGGCATTACTAGGTTTAGATATGGCAACAATACTTAACATAGCACCTTCAGGTATGGTCGGTTTGTTACTTCTCATAATTTACGTAATGACATTACTACTTAGGAAGAGGTAAAGTACGAAGACTAAGAAACATTAAGTTTTAGCTCTTAAAAGCTGAGTTACTCAATAGAGCTATGGTAGGCCCGCGACACCTGCGTGACGGGGCAGAAACTTATAAATATTTCAAATTATATCATTTTGTGTCGGAGAATAGCGATGACGGAAAGACTGCTACCACCGAGGGAGGTATGTAAGCGTCTTGGTATTAGCTTCATTACCCTGAAGAGGTGGATTTACTCTGGTAAGATTAGGGCAGTCAAACACCTACTGGTAGATGGATGGTACCAGAAAGCGAGATTGAGAAGATAATTAGCGGTAAAGAGGTTGCTAGAGAGATTAGAGCAATCATCTATGCCCGTGTAAGCTCTTCAGACCAGAAGAAAGACCTTAATAGACAGATAGAGTACCTGACGCAGTATTGTTTAGCAAAGGGATATAGAATAGTTAATGTTCTAAACGACGTAGCCAGCGGGTTGAAGACCAACCGTAAAGGTTTGTTAAAACTCTTCAACTACGTGGTGAATAAGCAGGTAGACGTAGTTGTTATTACTTACAAGGATAGGCTAACCAGGTTTGGCTTCGAGTATCTGGAGTATTTCTTCAAAGAGTACGGTGTGAGAATAGAGGTAGTCTATGGCGAAGAGCCGAAGGATGCACACCAGGAACTTGTTGAAGACTTGTTAGCAATCATAACTAGTTTTGCTGGCAAGCTCTATGGTATGAGGAGTCATAGGAAAAAGAAGCTTGTTCAAGGCTTCAAGAAGCTTCTAGAGGAGGTAGAGAAGAATGACTAGAGCAGCTAGGACGGTAATAGTTAGGAGTGCTAAGCTTCCGAGGAAGGTGTTTAGGGCTTTCGTTGAGCTTGAGGGAATGTACCGCAACATGGTAGAGCAATTAGTACTCTACGCTGTTAGAAACAATATTAGGAGTTTTACTAGGCTCAAGGCTTTGAAGTACCGTGAGATTAGAAATCTATATCCACAGCTACCTTCACACTATGTCTACACTGCTTGTCAAGACGCTAGTACTAGAGTCAAGAGCTTCCTGAGGCTAAAGAAACTAAGACTAGCCAAAAAAGAGTACCCAGAGGTTAAAAGAGTTAGCATCTGGCTTGACGACCACCTATGGAAACCAAATGGATACACATCTATCAGAATAGCTACCCATAGAGGATGGATAACAATAGAGTTTGAGCCGCATAAACAGTACTGGAGATACATTAATCGTGGATGGAGGTTAGTTAATGAAGCTAAGGTAAAACTTGATAAGAGGAATAGACAGCTCATAATCTACTTAACTTTCGTAAAAGATATTGAAGAGTATAAGCCTAAAGGATATCTATCAATCGATGTTAATGAGAACAATGTAACTATACTAGTTGATGGTATAGCTTACCTCCTTGAAACCGATACTGAGAAACTTGTTCTCGGGTACTACTACCGTAGAAAGAAGATACAGGAGAGATACGATAAACACTATGGTGTAAAGTCAAGGATTAAGAGAAAAGCTATGAAAAAGTTGAAGGAGAAAAGAAGGAAGAATGACATTAAGTGGAAGATAGCAAATATGATTGTAAGGACTGCTTACAAGAAACAATACGCCATAGTTCTTGAGAAGCTTGGTAAAAGAACGACTAGCAACATGATTCAGAGGATTAAGGATAAGCAGTTGCGACACAGGGTATTCCAAGCATCGTTTAGAGGAATACAAAGAGCTATTGAGGAGAAGGCTAGGGAGTACGGTGTATCAGTAATCTATGTGAACCCGAAGAACACCTCTAAATTATGTCCTATTCACAATGCTCCGATAAACTACAGTAACGGTTCAAGGATAGGTAAGTGCTCTAAGGGTGGAGAGCTTTGGCATCGTGATGTTGTTGCTTGCTGGAACCTCCTCTTTAAAGTCCTACGGGGCGATGGGAGCAATGCTCCAAGCCCTGTAAGGTATATCATCCTAGATGGGAGCC
>CAZAMI010000063.1:0-6900 GCA_964486465.1 uncultured Desulfurococcaceae archaeon
TCAGTGCCAGTATTTAGGTTTGTGAGGAGCTCTTATAAGCTCTTAGGTGATTGCCTCCATTTATTAATTAATTACCTACGTATTACAGTTTGTATAATAGCATTACTAAAGTTTGTATTACAGTTAATAACATTAAATTACCTATCCATGGAATTTACTCCGGGGACTATTGTGTTTGTTGGCGTAACTAAGAATTCGGCCCTACTTGTAATTGATGTGCAGAATGATTTCTGTGCTGAGGGTGGGGCATTACTCGTACGGGGATGTAGCTCGATAATACCTAGAATTAATGAATACATAGATATATTCGTAAATAAAGGGTTAATGGTGATAGCGAGCCGTGATTGGCACCCACCAAATCATATATCATTTAAGGATAGAGGTGGCCCATGGCCACCACACTGTATTCAAGGTAGTAAAGGTGCTGAATTCCACCCTAATCTTAAACTACCTAAGAATGTAGTAATAATATCAAAAGCCTTCCTACCTGATGAGGAAGCTTATTCAGCATTTGATGGTACTGAACTGCACTATATACTCACATTGCGTAGTATTAGGAGGTTATTCATTACTGGAGTAGCTACTGACTACTGTGTTAAGGCTTCGGTAATAGATGCTCTAAGACTAGGTTATGAAGTCATAGTATTGAGTGATGCCATAGCAGGAGTTAGCAAGGAGTCAAGCGAGAAAGCGTTAGAGGAAATGATTAGATTGGGCGCTATAATAGCTAATAAAGATGAGTTAATGCTGTAATTACCCTTAAGCCTTCATGCGTGATCTCCTACAATAACCATAACCTAGGATAAAACCTATAACTAACGTGATGCAAGTAATCAATACCATTATCAATACCGAAATGGGGATATACTGATAGGGTTGAGCAATCATAGTAATAGCAGGCTTTACCCTATGTGCTTGAATGAGCATTAAATACCACATAGTGTTAGTTAAAGCTAAATCGTAAAAGTATATTGATAAATAAGGATCCTGCTTTAGAAGGGAATCTCCTCTCTCGATATAAGTTAGGGTTACTAATGGTTTAAAACCTTGACTTAAGGCGGAACTAGCCAAGTTTAACGATATAGCCCTTAACGTAAGTGCCTTCTTAGTCATATTTACAGAGTATGAAGCACTAAGTAAGGCTGAGATTTTAGCTATGGCGTCCATACTCAATGATAGTGAGTATATGGGGTTAGTCTCTGCTATCTCTGAAGCTTTATTAACAAGCTCATATAAATCATTAATGTAAGTATCACGAACCTTAATTAATGTACCCATATAATCTAACGTAACCTTAGAGTAATACGTTAATAACTCAACAACCCTTCGTAAGGTACTTAATTTAACATGTGGATCAGTAGCGTCCTCAACTATATTGAATAGTTCACACCATTTTAGTACACTATCCGCCCTCCAGTAAGTATATGATAGATCATCAATGAGGTTGAGTACGGAGCTCATATTACTATACTTAATACTTTTATACCTTAGCATTACTGAGTTGAAGGTTTCATTCATTTCGTATACTCTCTTAAGAACTTCAACACCTAAACTCAACTTGTTTATGCTTATTGAATATGCACTATTCAACTCTCTCGTGATGGTTTCAAATGTATTTAATGCTTTATGAACTTCACTACTAACGTTGCTTATTAAGACGTTAAGAGTATCCCACCCATCAATACAGCCTTTAAGTAGCCAGTAGGCCGTAGTTAATGATATGACTGCTGAGAACATATCAGAAATTGAAGCATAAAGCTCATCTTCATAGAGTTCTCTTAACGCTTCATTAAACCTCTCCTCAGCTTCTTTAGTGATTTTAATAGCGATGTTACTTAAGGCTTTATCCCTACATAAGTTCAACTCAATACTTACTTTATTTGATAACTTCATATACGTTCTATTGAATTCGTTAATCCATTTACTCACAGTATTCTTGAATACGGGTATAGATGATAATTTAAGAGTTATGACTGAAGTATTCTTTAAGTAACCGTACCTACCTCCTAAGATTTTAAGTATCTCATAGAGGTTTGAAGCCTCCATTACATTAAGTCCGTACTCCCTAGCTATTGATGTTATGTTTATCGTGGCATTTGTTATAGGGTTCCTAACTATTAATTGACCGCTAGGTATTATCACAATCTTAACGCCTGCCTTACTAGCTGCTTCAATCTTCTTCGGTAGACCACCAACTGGACCTATAGTAATGTCGGGTAGCATTACACCCGTAATGGCTATTGATTCATTAATGTTTAATCCATTAAGTAAGGCTATTGTTAATGTAGCTATAGCTGCGCCAGCACTGGGCCCACTAATTGAATTCACGTGAGGCTCTAATTCCACATAGTAATTATAGTTCGTGTAGTCTTTACCAGCAACTATAGTGCCTATAAGTATTGATAACTTCACAGATGCTTGAAAGTCTTCACCAGCTAATGAAGTTAATGATAGGTAGATCTTACCCTCACCTCTAGTTATTTCCATACTTAACTTCAATGGTATACCTCTAGTATTCGCGCCTTTACCCATCACTGCAAGAACCGTTAAGGATCCTCTCAGACTTTGATTATTACCTGTATATGCGACACTGAATAGAGGAGGTAGTGTGAGGATCGAGAGCATGATTGCTGCTAACATTATTAACGCCGTAAATGCTCTAAGCATTCCCTTAACCACTAATACATTACTTAATCACTACTTAATAGCTTCGTAGAACACACTATTCGCTGGGTACGTCATTGAGGTACGTAATAGTACCTCATTTAGAGCCCTGTATCTCGCCATGGATTTTAAGTGAGTATAGATTTGTTGCGAATTTATTTAAGGACCCTGTAACAGTGGTTTTCACTGATGTATATAGAGATTCCGACATTACTAAGTTAAAAAGGCTTACTAGCAACGTCTACAAACTTAACTTCAATGAATTCATAGCGATGAATAATTTAGAACGTATTGTAGTACTTGATCCTCAAGCTACTAAAGGCTTAACTAAACTCGATGTGGAGATAGCTGATGCAGTAATAATTGGTGGGATAATGGGTGATCACCCACCAAGAGGTAGGACTAAGAAGTTGATTACTGATAGGGTTAGAGCTATGAAGGTAATGCCTAGGAACCTAGGTAAGAAGCAATTAACAATCGCGGGTGCTGCATACGTATTGAAAACTATTTGGGAGGGTAGGAAGTTAAGTGAGACTGAGCTAATTGATGGATTAGCTATTAATGTGGATTTAAATGGTGTTGAACTAACGATAGAACTACCTTACGCTTTCCCCGTAGTTAATGGTAAGCCTGTGATGCCTGAGGATTACATTGAAGTTGTTAAGGGTGGTACAATATATTTTGAGAGTATGGGTAAGTGCATTGACGAGGATTAAACTTCAAGGTAGAGATTTCGTCAGAATAGGTTATGATGTTGATCTACCGTTAGTAGGCTCCATAGCCTTTGGGGTAATAGATAGAGGTACTAACTTAATTCAGGTCAGGCCTAACAGTTACTGCGTACTTAACTGTATATTTTGCTCAACGGATGCTGGTCCTAATTCCACATGGAGGAAGACCGAGTACTACGTCTCTCTAGACTTAATGATTGATTGGGTTAAAATCATAGCTAAGTTTAAGGGTAAGGGTGTTGAAGCCCACATAGATACTGTTGGTGATCCATTACTTTACGATAGACTTCCCGACTTAGTTCATGAACTAAAGTCAATACCTGAAGTAAGTGTCGTCAGTCTTCAGACGCACGGATTAACACTAACTTATAAATTAGCTGATAGATTAGCTGCAGCAGGACTCGATAGGGTAAACCTAAGTATAGATACGTTAGACCTTGAGAAGGCTAAGTACCTGCAGGGTGTCAATTACTATAATGTCAGAAGGGTTATGGATGTAACAGAGTATATAGTAAGGAGCACATCTATAGATGTGCTCCTAGCACCCCTACTACTTCCAGGTATCAATGATAACGATATACCTAAGATAATAGAGTGGGGATTAAGAGTAGGTGTTGGTAAGAAGTACCCGCCATTTGGTATTCAAATTTATTTAAGGCATAAACATGGTAGGAAGCCTAAAAATATTAGGAGAATGTCATGGAGAGAATTTTATGAGCTACTGAGACGATGGGAAAGGAGGTTTAATGTTAAGTTAATACTTAGTGTTAGTGACTTCGGCATAGTTAAGAGGGACATGATACCTATAGCCTATAGGATTGGTGAAAAAGTTAGAGTAAAGATCGTGGCACCAGGTTGGTTAAAGAGGGAATGGATAGCTGTACCATTAAGAGGTCCTGAAAGGGTTATCACGGTTATAATGGATGATGAGAGTAACTATCTCGAGACGAGATTAAGTGTTAGAATAATTGACAATAAGCATAATATATACTTGGCTAGACCATCGTGACATATATTTGACCTCCTAATATCTCAATCTCTTCTAATATCTACACGGTAAATGTATTTATGTGGACTATAGTCAATAACTCTTCCTACGTAGGTTACCGTATATGAATAATGTTTTAAGGAGTGAGTACATGACACTTTATTTAAGGCTTCATCCTCGTCATGCGCTATTAAGTATAAGTGTACATAACCGCCTTTCCTCAACTTAGGTAAGACCTTACCTAGAAATGCTAATGAAGTATGAGGTAGATTCATTATTACTCTATCAAATATCTCATCTCTAATTATGTTTAAGAAGTCGTTAGCATCAGCATGTATGCTCACTATTCTCCCCTTCAGCTTATTAATTGTTATTGACTTAAGTAAGCACTTAATAGCTTCAACATTCTTATCGACAGCATAAATTATTACATTCCTTAGTGAGGTTATATGAAGCGGGAACGGGCCTACACCTGTAAATAAATCAGCTACGACCTCCCCGTCGCGAACCATTAATGCTATTCTCCTATGCTCTTCGGCAAGTGATGAATTATAGTATGCTTTAGCTATATCCACGTATATTTTAATGCCGTACTCCTTATGTATGGTCCATGATCTTTTCTCACCACCTAAGTGAATAAGTCTTTTAACTCGGAATTCACCTTCTAATCCCGGTTCTTCAGCATAAACAACTCTCACATTTTTTGCAATGCTCATTATTGCCTTAACTATTTCATTACTATACTTAATTATTGCCTTATCCTTCAGCTTAATTATGGCTATATCACCTATTATCTCGAATGATCTAGGTAATGAATGTAGTATTTGATTAGGTATTCTGTTCTTAAGTAAGTCCTTATATGATCTATACCTAATTACTTCTTCAAATTCATTCACGCATAGACTAAAATCTATATTATCGAGTACCTCAGCGATGTATTGATAATTTACTTCGCTCTTAATAGGTATTAACACGTAGTCATCTACATGTTTAACTTTGAGATTGACATCTCTAATATTGAGTTTAGAGAGGATACTTAATACTTGACTAGCTTTGTCTTTCTTCACCTTAACGCATTTTGCTCTGGAATGCATAGCCATAATATAGTTCTCTTAGAAAATTATTTCTGGTGGGTATTTGAGAATTGGTATCGTAATAAAGTATGGGAGTGAGTCAGCAACTATATTAGGTAAGGAGGTCCTAGAGTATGCTGAAAGCATAGGTATCGATGCGTATCTTGACTCAAATTTTAAAGACCTAGACTGGAGTAAGAGGTTCACTGTAGGAGAGGATGAGGTTGATTATATTGTTGTGATTGGTGGTGACGGAACTGTACTGAGGACGTTACATAGGTTGGGAAACAAAACAATACCTATAGTCACCATAAGGCATGGTAAGAGAGGGTTCCTATGCGATGTAATGCCGTTTGAATATCGCTATGCACTAAATAGTCTAATTACTGGTAGGTTCAGAGTTGTTAAGTATATGAGGCTTGAGGCTGAAGTACACGGTAAGAAACTGCCCTACACTTTAAATGACTACGTAATAACCACTACAGGAACCTGGAGATCTAAGGTAGCTAGGGTTATAGTATACAGAGATGATGAACCCATATACACTCTTGTAGGTGATGGCGTGATAATATGTCCTCCAGCAGGTTCAACAGCATATAACTTAGCTGCTGGAGGCCCAGTCGTTGACCCAACTCTTGAAGTAATCATAGTGACCCCATTAGCACCAATAACCTTCTGCTCACGCTCAGTAGTACTACCACCCAATACTGTAATTAAGGTGAGGATATTACATGACTCACCACCCCTTGTACTAATAGGTGATGGTGCTGTGATAATGGAACTAAACCCTGGTGATGAAGTACTAATACGTAAGGCACCCTTACCAGCATACTTTGTTAGATTTAAGATTGGTGAATACTATGTCAAACTATTTGAAAGATGTATGTAGGAATGGTAAGGCATATGTGCTTGACGCTGCAGGTTTCTTTGCATCTGTTCAGTCCTCCTTGGCTGGTAAAGTGTATACCGTACCTGGTGTAATAGATGAAGTTAGAGATCTTGAAAGTAAGAGAATGCTTGCATTTTCTGTTAGTGCTGATAAGGTTGTAGTGATTAAGCCTGATAAGAAGTATAGGTCTAGAGTCATCACTATAGCGAGGAATCTCGGTGAGGAAGGTAAGCTCTCAGAAACAGATATTGAACTATTGTCACTACTTAATCAATTGCTAAGTATGGGTTGTAAGGAGGTTTACCTTGTTAGTGATGATAAATCTGTTCAGAATGTTGCATTAACATTAGGTGCTAAAGTTTTAGGGATAAAGTATAAGGCTTTGAGGAAGTCGCGGAAATACATTTATGCATGCCCAATGTGTGGATATGTCAGTAATAAGCCAGGTATATGCCCTAAGTGTGGTTTAGAATTGGTACGTAAACGCATAAGATGATTGTTTTGTGGTGCGGGGGGTGGGATTTGAACCCACGCAGGCCTACGCCATCGGGTCTC
>CAZAMI010000064.1:0-6852 GCA_964486465.1 uncultured Desulfurococcaceae archaeon
TTAAGGAGTATGGGCTTAAAGGTTAGTACTGAAGTCCCACCAGAAGTATATGAGTTAATGGAGCTTTATCCGCAAGCTAAGGCTGTAAGACCTGGTGTTGAGTACATACCACACCCATTAATACCGCCAAGCAGGGAGAGAGGAGGTAGGGCTAAGGAAGAGGTAACATATTTTTACTATTAATTAATTCTTAAAATCCTTCTTAACGATTCCTCAAAAGGTTTTTTAGCAATACCTCTTTCAGTTATTATCCCTTCGACTAATTCAGGTGGTGTTATATCAAATGCTGGATTCAGTACGGGGACGTTAGGTAGGGTTATTAATGTCTTACCTAAGACGTACCTAACCTCATTAGGATCTCTCTCCTCAATTACTACATTCTCAATTTTAGTCTTAGGATCTATCGTTGATGTAGGTGCAGCAACATAGATTGGTACTTTATGCCTATTAGCTAAGACAGCAATAGTGTATGTACCTATCTTATTAATTACGTGACCTGAGAGGAGTATCCTATCAGCACCCACAACCACTTTATTTACCAGCCCCTTACTCATTACGTAGCCAACCATGTTGTCAGTAATCAATGTAACAGGGATTCCCTCCTTCATTAACTCCCAAACAGTTAGTCTAGCACCTTGTAGTACAGGTCTTGTCTCAGTTGCTATTACTTTAATCCTCTTACCTTCATACCATGCAGCCCTGATAACACCTAAGGCTGTACCGAAACCTGCTGTTGCTAATGCTCCAGCATTACAGTGTGTTAATATGGTGTCTCCATCCTCTATTATGTTTTTACCTACCTCACCTATCTTCATATTCATCTCAATATCTTCATTGTATATCCTTAAAGCCTCCTCTACGATCTTCCTCTTTAACTCATCAATTGAAAGAGCTGTACTATCTACGATCTTCCTCATCCTATCTAGAGCCCAGAATAGGTTCACAGCAGTTGGTCTAGTCCTCCTTAAACGCTCAATAACCTTTACGAGCTCATTCCTAAGTTCGATGACATCTTTAGCCCTAGAATGATATGCAGCTAATGCTATAGCAAATGCTGCTGCAACACCAATCGCAGGTGCTCCCCTAATCTCCATCCTCTCTATAGCTTCAGCAACTCTCTCATAATTAGTTGTCTCGATGTATTCCTCCTCATGTGGTAATTTTAATGTATTCAACCATCTAAACTTACCATTAATCCATTCAAATATCTTAATTCCATACCTACTCAATACTTGACCCTGAGTAGGTACAGTAAAATATTCCTTATAAATCGTATAGATTATAAAAACAGGGTTGGTGATCAATATTGAGTAATAAAGTACTCATAATCACAGGTAAGCTTAACGGCAGAATAGGGGTTATAGGAGATACAAACTACTTGAGGAAGTTAGGGTTAGGCACGTACTCTGAAGCTTTAAAGTTGTACGTACTAGACTTAGCTGAGATCGCATATGTTGTTTATAAGGGGTTAGCTAAAGTTAAGGACTCTGAGGGTGAATTATCATTAACGGATTTATTCACAAAATACTCAAGCAGTAGGGTTGACTGGATAAAGTTCACAGTTCTCTTAGACTTAAGGAGTAGAGGTAGGAAAGCTAGGGCGGGCTTTTCACCTAATTCACTAATATATGAGAAGGGTGGTAGTAAAGTCATGGTATTTGTAACAGAGGAAAATTCCCCCTTAGAGGCGAAGAAGCTTGTGGAATGGATTAATATAGCGATAAAGAAGGGTTACGAGCCCGTACTAGCTGTTGTTGATGCTCATGGAGATGTAACTTATTATTCTATGTTACTATTAAGACCTGAAGATCTGAAGGTGAAGGAGAGTGAAGGTAGAGCTTGAACCTGTAAGGGGTATGAGGGACATATTAGAGCCTGAGTCTAAGTACTTAGACTTTATAATTAATACATTTAAGTATGTCGCTGAACTTTATGGATATGAGTATGTAGTTCCGCCAACAATTGAGCGTTTCAAGTTATTTGCTATTAAGTCTGGACCAGAGATTGAAAGATCTATGTATGTATTTAAAGATAAAGCAGGTAGGGAGGTATGCTTAAGGCCGGAATTTACTGCAGGTATAGCTAGGCTTTACCTAAAGCACTTATTAGCTAAGCCGAAGCCGATAAAGTTGTATTATGCAGGCCAGGTGTTTAGATATGAGGAGCCTCAATATGGAAGGTATAGAGAGTTCTTTCAAGCTGGTGTGGAATACTTAGGCGATCCCACCATATATGCTGATATAGAGCAGATATTACTCCTTAGAGACTTTTACAAACTCTTAGGTTTAGGTAATTACAGGGTCAAAATAGGGACTATAGCCTTAATCCGAGGATTACTATCAAGGTGGGGTGTGCCAGAGGATGAACAAGACCTTATAATACATTACATAGATAAGAAGATGTTTGATGATGTTAGGAGAGTACTGAGTAAGTATGAGAGGAGTGATGAGGAGTTACTTAGTAAATTGATGAGTTTTGCATCAGAGGACCCCTCAAAGATTATAGAATTTGGAAGGGAGATAGGTCTCTTAGAGCTTGGTGAGGAATTTAAGAATGAATTAATGAGAATATCGACAATATTGGGAGCATGTAAGGCGGTAGGAATTAAGGATGTATTTGTAGATTTAGGTTTTGCTAGGGGATTAGCGTACTACACAGGCTTCATCTTTGAGATAATAGTACCTGATCTTAACTTAAGTATAGCTGGTGGTGGTAGGTATGATAAACTCATAGAATTATATGGAGGACCTTCAACACCTGCTGTAGGCTTCTCCATAGGTGTCGATAGAACCTTACTAACATTGATTAGGAGAGAAGTGGAATTACCGAGGAAATTGAAGAGGGTAATGTTAATAGCGTTTATAGATAACTATGCGTTTATAGATGAGGTAGCGAGTAAGCTTAGATCTAATGGTTATTACAGTGTATCGGTGAGGTTTACAACAAAAAGTAAATTGGGTGATACAATAGGCTTAGCCTCTAGAAAAGGTTTTGATTACGTAGTTATTATTGGTCCAAAGGAGGTCAGTGAAGGTGTTGTTAACGTTAAGAATCTACATACTAAAGAGCAAAGACCAATTAAGCTTGACTTATTAGATCAAGGCATACCTATATAACTCCCATTTAATTATTTAATGGGTACGGCAATGAGACTTGAGGAAGTAAGTGATGTTAAGCTACGTAAAGGTATGAATATAAATGATTTAATTGAAGCTTATGATAAAATTCACGGTTTTAACGCATCCCACTTAGCGTATGCTGCGAAGATTCTAGCTGAAGGTTTAAGAAAATCTGATTTAAGGTTCTTAGCCTTTACTGGTAACTTAATAGCGACAGGTATTAGAGGTATTATAGCTCAATTAATTGATGAGGGCTTCTTCGATATAATTATTACAACTTGCGGTAGCGTGGATCATGACATAGCTAGAGCCTTTGGAGGTAGGTATCTTAAAGGTTCGTTCTTTGTTGACGATAGTGAGCTTAGTGAAAGGGGTATTCATAGATTAGGTAATATATTTATCCCTAAAGAGAGTTACGGCTTAGTAATTGAAAGGTTTACTAAGGAGCTCATCACTGAGTTAACCAAGATAAAGAGTAAGTGGAGTGTTAGTGAACTACTAAATAAGGTTGGCGAGAGACTTAAGGACGACATTAATTCCTTCTTAGGTGCGGCATACAGACGTGGTATTAAAGTTGTTGTTCCTGGCATTACCGATGGCGCATTCGGCACCAATCTTTTCATAGAATCGCAATTCACGAAACTTGAAGTAGACTTACTCAAAGATATGAAATTATTATCTGATCTAGTATTCAAGTCAAAAACTAGTGCTGCATTAATTATTGGTGGAGGTATTAGTAAACACCATACGATATGGTGGAATCAATTTAAGGGTGGTTTAGATTACGCTGTATACATAACTACAGCTATTGAGTGGGATGGAAGCTTGAGTGGTGCCAGAACTCATGAAGCAATAAGCTGGGGTAAAATAAAGCCTAAAGCTAAACATGTAACAGTTTATGGTGATGCAACAATCATACTCCCACTCATAGCTCTATACTTAATAGAGAATAAAGACAAGATACTTAAGTAGATCCATAAAAATACTTCGAAAATATTTTATTGCTCATAATGCATATGTAGAACATATTATTATAGTGATTATAATGAACCATCTAATCCTCGTACATAAGGGGTTAAAAACAATTAAATCTATAGTTAGGCTTAGGTGGGGAGTTATGACTGCACTCAATGTAGAGAAGTTTAGAGAATTAACGCCATCAGAGTTTTTCTATAGAAATAGAGAGATAGCAGGCTTTTCAAATCCTGTTAGAGCGCTTTACCAGACAGTAAGGGAGTTAGTTGAGAATGCTTTAGATGCCACTGATGCTCACGGAATTCTACCAACCATAAGGATAGTCATACGTAGAGAAAGCGGTACTAGTAGAGAGGGCGTTTACTCAATAATGGTCGAAGATAACGGGATAGGCATACCCCCAAATCATGTACCTCAAGCTTTTGGTCAAGTACTGTACAGTTCTAAGTATGTGTTAAGACAGACTAGAGGGATGTTCGGTTTAGGCGCTAAAATGGCTGTCCTCTACGGTCAAGTAACTACTGGAAAGGCTGTTGAAATAGTTACATCACCTATTAATTCAGTAAGGACTTATTACTTTAAGTTAAGGATAGACATTAAGCACAATAAGCCTATAGTCTTAAAGAAGGCCTCATATCCTAAAATTAACGGTTGGCATGGAACTATAGTTAAGCTTTACATAGAGGGTGATTGGAGTAGAGCCAGATCTAAAATTTATGAGTACTTAAGAAGGACTGCAATTATAGCTCCCTATGCTGAGATATTATTTGAAGATCCTGACGGTAATGTGATATTCTTCGAGAGAAGGACAACTAAGATGCCTCCACCACCTAAGGAGGTTAAACCTCATCCTCACGGTGTTGATATAGAAATGGTTAAAATGATGATACATAGTTCTTCAGCAGAAACACTTAAAGAGTTCCTTGTTAAGGAATTTCAAAGCATAGGTGAAGTCACAGCATTAAGACTTATTGAAAAGGCTGGATTGGATCCCAACCTTAATCCTAAGGAATTAAGTATTGATGAGATAGAAAAACTTGTTAGGACTATTAGGACATCCAAGGACATAAGACCTCCTAAAGCAAACCATCTCTCATTCCTTGGCGAAGAGATAATAAAGACAGGGCTTAAATCCATACTTAACCCAGAATTCGTTGAAGCTGTAACTAGGAGACCATCTGTCTATGAAGGTCATTCATTCATAGTTGAGGTTGGCTTAGCTTATGGTGGCTCTATAAAGCCTTCTGAGAAGCCCATACTTCTCAGGTATGCTAATAAGATACCATTACTTTATGATGAGGGTTCAGATGTATCTAGAAAGATTGTTGATAATATTGACTGGCCTTATTATAACGTGACATTTCCTGCACCATTAGTAATTCTAGTTCACATATGCAGTACCAAGATACCATATAAAGGTGTTGGCAAAGAGTCAATAGCTGATGTACCTGAGATTGAGAGGGAGATTGAACTCGCTATAAGGGATGTAGCTAGGAAGCTAAAGACATACATAGCTAAGAAGAGGAAGGAAAGAGAGGAGGCTGAGAAAGCAGTAGCTATAGCTAAGTACATACCTGATGTAGCTAACGCTCTAGCAAAGATATTTGAGGACGTACCTAAGGAAAAAATTGAGAAGGAACTACTCAAGTTATTAAATAAGAAGCTTAAGACGTTTAAGATAACTTCATTAGATAACATAATAATAAGTATTGAGTAGGTGGTGGATCATGGTTTATGAGTCAAAGATTGATTTAAGAGTCAGAAAGAAAGCCCTGGAGAAACTAAAGGAGAGGTTTGGCCAAGTAATTAAAAATATACTAAGTGGTAGACCACCTATCCTTGAAATAAGGAAGAGAACGCTATCTAACACAATATATGATCCACAACGTAAATTGCTACTTCTAGGCAATGAAGTTCTTCATAGATCGTTCCTTGATGCTGGTGAGGCCAAGAAATTTATGCAGACAGTACTTATGGCAAGCATAATTTATGAAGCGTTGAAGAATAATGAATATCCCACAATAAGAGATCTCTACTACAGAGGTAAACATACAATCAGATATAGAATGATATCATCTGGTAGGATCTATGAGGAAAATACGTGGGATGAGCAGCAAGAATCTGACTCAGTAATTAGGGATATTGAGGTATTCATTGATATGCTCAGAGAAGATATGTTGATACTAAGTAAGGAGAAAGGTAAGGTAGTAGGTAACATGAGGATCAAATCAGGTGATGACATAATAGACTTAAGTAAAATGGGCCATGGAGCATACGCTATAGAGCCTACACCTGATCTTATAGAATTCATAGACGTGGATGCAGAATTTGTCCTAGTAATAGAGAAGGACGCTGTATTTCAGCAATTACATAGAGCTGGCTTCTGGAGAAAGTATAAAGCAATATTAGTAACCAGCGCAGGTCAACCTGATAGAGCTACCCGAAGATTCATCAGGCGACTCAATGAGGAACTAAAACTACCCATATACATATTAACAGACAGCATACCTGCTGATGAAGTTATAATAATTAGGGATGCCGAGTCGAATATGGTTAGGATAGGGCCTATAGAGACCTTAATAGGTAAGTACTTCAGTAATAAGGATAAAGAGAGAGTATTCATAAATGCTGAAGTTCCTTCATGGAATCCCAAAACAGGTAGGATTGAGTGGCGTAAAGTAGGTTACGCTTATCGCCACAAGGTAAAGGACAAGATATTAAGGATAGTAACAAAAGGACGTGGTGAAATAAGAGTTAC
>CAZAMI010000065.1:0-6815 GCA_964486465.1 uncultured Desulfurococcaceae archaeon
CGAAAGCAACTCTACGAATTTCTCCTCCACTTAGCTTTCTAGGAAATGAAAGTAATACTCTACTATCTAGCTTAGCAGCTTTTATCGCATTAATAAAGAATTTTACAGCCTTATCCATATCATCAGTGGCTACTAATGAAGATTCCAATACTTGAAACGCGTTATCCATTAATGGATTCAAATATGTATAGCTACCCTGACCGATGTATCCCAGCTTACATGCCCGTCGGAGACGCATAGCTTCTTCATCGAGAGCTAATAGGTTCTCACCATCAAGGAGAATCTCACCAGTAACTTCAGCATTTTCTGGTAGGATTCTCAGTATCGCCAGAGCTAAAGTCGACTTGCCACATCCTGATTCTCCTACAACTGCTAAGACCTTCCCTTTCTCGACGTCTAGATTTACACCATTTAAAGCATATACCTTCATATACCCAGTTTCTCTAAACCTCTCTATTTCCTGTGTTATTTGCTGAGAAAGTTTTCGTCTAAGCTTTTCGTCGGTCACCAGAAGATCGAAGCTTCCTTTCTCAGAAAATATAAGATATCTCCTCAGTTCCTCGACATTTATCTGCTCCTTCAGATACGCAACTACATATTTACTAAGTTTGTACTTAACTTCTAGATCTCTGATACTGAGAATCATATGCATAACCAAACCATAAGCTGTAGTATGCTAGATATTAGAGCGAAATACACCATTTAACCTGTAGAGTTTCCATTTGCTACGTTATTGACTTTGTTTTTAATCATCTCCCTTATTTTCTCTGTATCCCCCGGATAAACCTGTACTGCTCGGAGCCAAAGCATACTGGAGACTAAGTATAGTAATGTGAATGATATCAACATTATTCTTACACTACCAGTAATATCCGATATAAGGCCCGCCAGCGCCATTCCAAGCGACCTAAAGAACAGCTCCACAGTACTTATGGCTGAAACTACGATAGCCCTCTGCTCAGGAAGATTAACATCTGATAAAACACTGTTCTTTATTGGCTCTATCGAACTGTTAAATACCATTCCTAGGAAGAAAACTATTACTGCGAAGAGAATCAACACATTTTCCCTCATCAGAGAAAAAAATCTAAGAACTGCTGCTACAAGGTCATCTTCCACAATGTTAAGCTTGATCGGTAGGCTGAGAAATACTACAAGAAATATTGTCTGTGCAGATGTACTTATAGCCGCTATTAGAGGCCTAAATCTAGGATTACGAGAATAGAAGAAATCTGCGAGCTTTGCTATAAAAACACCAAATAGCCCTCCCAGCATTCCCAGTCCCAGAAATATCATCGCAACAATCTCTGGTGATCTCAACTCCCTAACAACGTATTGTGTTAACCAGGCGATCAGAACTCCCTGGGGAAGCGTCGACACAAACTCTTCGACAGCGACATATATGTTCGTCTTATTCGTCAGCACCAATTTTAGGTCAGATAGTCTGAACCTGTACGTATATTCTAAGCCCTCATGCGAACCAAAGATCGAAAGGATATCTCCCAACGCCCTTTTGGGTTCTACTAGGAGCCCTGCTGTGGGAGATCCTATAAAGATCAGCATCATCGAGTTTACATATATTGGGTACCTCCAACCAAAGAAAACCGCTAGGATAACACTCATACCAAAACCTAGTGCCATACCAATACCACTTACAATGTACCATACCATGTACGCCAATGTTCTCTTGTCGTTTTCATAGAAATCTGCTATAATCTCATAGCTCAGAGGAAACACCGCACCCAGAAACACTCCAGTCAGGATTCTTAGTAGGAGGAGTATCGCTGGGTTCGTCGCTAAGGACACCAGATATGTAAACCCTCCAGCCACCAAAAGAGAGAGCATTAAAAGCCATTTTCTTCGAAGTCTTAGATGCTCAGTTAGATATGACCACACTGCGCTTGATATTCCAGAAAGAAATATGTAGGCCCCAGTCATGCTGCCAAGGAAAAAATCGGATACACCTAGATCCTCTCTTATGAGGTTATAGTTGGGTATTATTATGTACATGTTTGATGTCTGAATAATTGTTATGAGGGCCAACTGAAACAGGACTATCTTCCTCAGCGTCTCTATTTTCAAATTTAATCCTCATCATATTATGCTAGCTAAAACATGCAAAAGCTAACATGGAATAGATTCTGTTCATGCTAGAAAATAAAAATCTGCTAAGATTTTCTCTTCGATATGATTATTATAGCCGCCACTATTAACAGAGATAATATTATAGCTAAACCAGGGAGGATTCTTGTCAAATCCATAGCTAAGGAGGGCTTACCCGTTGTTAGGGAGGAAGCAACTACATATACGTACAAAATGCTTGCTGCTTCATTTCCTGCAGAGTCTCGTGCTACTATCCTAATCTTATTTAGCCCGTAGCTTAGACTTATGTTAAGCTGTATAAGCTCATCACATGGAGCAGGCACCTCGTAGATCTTAGTATCATTTACATATATAGTAAGCGTCACGGATGTGTTGTCTCTCACGATCAACTTTAGACTCGTAGTGTTATCTGTTAGATTTGTGTTGTTTTGAGGAGCAACTATCTCTATTGTGGGTGGTTTAGAGTCAACATAGATCATTATTTTCGAAGAATATACTTTTACGGGTATCGTAGCTACTGGTCTAAGTTCTATCACAGATAATGCTTGATCTTCTAGCTCAATACTTACCTCGGTAGTTGTTGGAGACACCTCTGTTATCTTCGTACTATTGACATATACCTCGACTCTAGAGACGTGTTGTTGATTTGTTAGTGACCACCTCAAAGCTACTGTTCTCCCAGGGATAAAACTTCCATTCTGAGGCTCTAGGATCGATATTTCCACGGTATCGGAGACAGCGGGATCAGTATCGTATTTGAATACTTCCTCATAATCATTGAGCCCATCACCATCGCTATCACCACTATTCGGATTTAGGTTATGGTCATACTCATAACAATTCGGAAGCCCATCACCATCCGAATCAAAAGGTTCAGATGAGCTCCTATCCCAGTCCCACCCAAACACATTTTTAAAGTATAGTGCTATTTCTGTGGAGTTTACTAGTACTCCCACTTCAGTGTTCTCCAGCAATGCTGAGCCAGACCAATTTATCGACCCCACAAGCACACATTTATCATCAACAATAATACCTTTATTGTGAAGGAACATCCTAGATTCATAATAGAAGGCTGGAGCCAAATGAAACCCATGTTGCTCGAAGCTCTGCTTGATATCATGATAATTTCCAGGATAGTTATCCTCCACGATCATCTGTACAGTAACACCATTACTGACCTTCTGATCTAAAATTTTTATGAGATCCGAAACACTTGTATCATTTTCCTTTATATACATCTGCTCAATGAGAACAAGTTCTGTGGTTGAGTTAAGTAAAGATTTCAAGGATTCCAAAGAGTTATTGGGCGACCAAACAAGTTTAGCGTCCTCTACATATGCTTCTTTAAGTCCAAAAACTGGGGAAAACTCCACATATCCTTGTATCCATGGCTCCTCCCCGGCTCCCATAGACGGGTCATAGCTTACTGATTCATTTACGAATATCCCATCAAAAATTTCTCTACATTCTAGGGCAAGAGTCTTATCAAAGACTATCACACCCCAACCACGAGAAACCGTGTTGTATGGTTGTAGCGTAATATTTGTTGGATCTAAAGGAAAAGCTGTTGGCATGAAATTTTCACTTGTAATGAGTACTATAGAACTATCAACTATTATGACTTTAGCGTGAAGATATCTTGATGAATCATTCTCCAACTTTATCTCGATTGGAAGTCCATTGCTCTTTAATTTATAGAGTTTTGCAGACATATTAAGGTTCCAGTTGTCTCCCGCAGTTCCGTAGGGATCGCCTTCCAAGAGGATTCTAATAGTTATGCCTCTACTAGCTGTGTTTTTGATTAAATCTAGTATTTCTTCGCTCCACATTTCATATGTCATTATGTCTATCGACTCATTCGCTATATCAAATATCATCCTGAGAGCTTCATAGGATGAGTCTGGTGTGACAAATGCTATGACTCTAATTCTCTGTTCCTTTAAAGCAAAATCTGTGTTTCTCCGTATCCACTCTTCAAACCTTCTAGTTGGCTCCCATGTGTGTGGCCTCTGTATATTTGTTGGGAAAATAAGCGTGATTATTACTGCTAAGCATAGAAATTCCCTCATTAGACTTCACCATGCTTTATATTAAATGTTTCTTTAAGTATCTCAGGTCGAACTTTCAACAGGATTTTTTGAAACTTTGCAGGTGTGCAGATACGCTACGTGTCCTAAATGGGTGTTGAGCTCCAAAAAGGCGGTGTGAAACTCTTCTTCACAGTGCCGAATGCATTTACATTACTAAATCTAATTTCTGGATTTATATCAATATATCTTGCCGCTCTTAGTGAATATCTCCTCAGCTTCATGTTTATTGTCATAGCCATAGTTTTCGATGGACTTGATGGTTTTGTCGCAAGAATGCTCAACGCTGCAAGCGATTTTGGGAGAGAACTGGATTCACTATGTGATGAGGTGTCATTTGGGGTTGCACCTGCATTCTTACTTGTGAAAATAACGCTCGACAGAAACCCTGGATTGATTATATATGCTGTCATTGTAGGTGCTATATTCGCTGCATTTGGGGCGCTTCGCCTAGCAAGATTTAACTTGTTTGGCTCAAAAGAATTCTTTGAGGGGCTGGCTATCCCTGGAGCTGCTTTCTTTGCAGGACTAACAATAATTTGCATACACACTTTGAATCAAATAGTATCTATTGTTCTTACTCTGGCGACAGCCTTCCTTATGATCTCACCCATCAGTTTTCCTAGCACTAAAACGCGTATTGGGATAAAATCGATCTGCGTATCTCTCGTCATTGGCTTAGTATATTTTGGGATATGGATTATAGTTATGCATTTCCCGTTCGATTTAGTATTATACATACTATGGTTATTATTCTGTATGATGCTTAGCTATGTTACTGTTGCCCCAATAGTGTTTGGAAGAATGCTTAGGAGGCTACAAAAAATCTGATAAAAAGCATTTTTCTCTCTACACACTCCTCAGTGTTTCGATGTTTCTTATTTTTCCAAATTCTAAGCGAATCATTTTCGTTGCATAGCGACGTAGCTTATTTGCTATTGTCTCTGACGCCGTAGCGAAAATCACCGTTGTTCCTGCGTTATTTATTGCAATCAGATCATTAAGAATTTTCTCAGCAATTTTTTCATCGAGTTGGGCTGTTGGCTCATCGCAAAATAGGACTTCTGGCTGATTTATAAGCGCTCTGGCAATAGCTACCCTCTGTTGTTCCCCTGCAGATAGTTCCTTAGGAAATCTGTGCTTCTTTGCCAATAGCTTCATTTCAGCTAGAAGCTCATCAGCCCTTGCATTTATCTCACGTATCGGCAGATCTATTGGAAGTGCTGCCATAACGACATTTTCGAAGGCAGTTAGTGAATCTATCAGATTAAAGAACTGGAAGATAAAACCGAACTTCTCTCTCCTGAGTTTAGCAAGTTCTTCCTCATCCAAATCATTGTAATCTCTACCTGCAAATATCACTCGACCCTTGGTTGGTCTGTCCATACCTGCCATGATATTTAGAAGTGTTGTTTTGCCAGCTCCGCTGGGACCAACAATAACCACAAATTCGCCTGGCTTTATTTCAAGATTTATGTTTTCTAGAGCTTTTACTCGTCCTCTCTTCCCACTGAACTCTTTGGTTATATTTTCTAGCTTTATTAGATACTCCCCAGACAATTTTAACACCATAAACTTTTAGTATAAAAGCATTATAACTTAACGAGGTATAACAATTGGGTTTGGTTATCCTTCTGATGAAAATGAGGCTGATTCGACTCTAAGTTTTTCCTCGCATTCCTTACATATCGCTCTTCCAGGAGATATAGGCTTACCACATATCTGACAGTAATTGTCTCCAGCAATTATTGTCTCTGGCTGAGGTTGTTGCTCTGGTTTAGGCATTGTTTCTATCTTTGCTTCCCTCTCTTTTTGTGCTCCTCTAACGCGACTTATTTCAACACCACCAATGACTCTTCGAACAGAACTCAAGAAAGCCGTAGTAAATGCGAATAAAGCTATTAGCATTATGAATACAGATAAACTTTGTGGTGTTCCTAGAAAAGCATCTTTGAGTACTTCTACAAATGTTTGTGGTTGAGACAACATTGCTTGAAGAGCATCAAAGTCAGTTAATACTAATTGAATCAGTATACCAACTATTATTGCTAGAAATGTTATGACTACTACCTTTATGCCTTCTTCAATTGATGTAGACAATTCTATACACCGCTAGAGACTAATAAAATAATACTTCAAAAGCAGATAAAAACTTCAACAAAAGAGAGTGTTCTTGTGCTAACAGTTGAATTTATTGCTTGGAAGTCGCCTCCACAAGCCCAAAACTGGCGAACTTTTGAAATAATACACAGCCCTATAAAGAAACCACAACAGCCCCACCCAACCGGCCAAGAGAAACACAAGTAGCCAAATTCTTACCGAGAACGCCGAAATAAACCTCACGGCATGCAGACCGATAACTCCTGGACAACAATTTGCCACGCTTAGCTAGGTGAGAGAAGAAGCGTTCAACAAGCTTTCTAAGCCTGTATATCCACCATAGGTAACGCCAGAAGAAAACAGTATAGGCCCTAAGAAAAGGCTTGGAATGCTCAGCGTACGGCGTATCCTTACGTGGCCTAACAACTGGAATAATTCCCCTCGCCAAAACCAGCATGAGGAACTCCTCAGAAAAATACTCGCCATCCCCGAGAAGAACGACGAACCTAGCATACGGCTCTGGTG
>CAZAMI010000066.1:0-6758 GCA_964486465.1 uncultured Desulfurococcaceae archaeon
GAGATGTGGGGCTTCGTGGTTATGTGGAAGCCCTGAAAGCCCCCGACCAGATGCAGACCCAAGAGGGGATGAAGGGTAAGCCCGGCAAGTACCCGTAGTTTCGAAAATACCCAAAATATAATGCACGGGCAACCACTAGGTAATGTCTAACCCTTTTTAAGTTTCTTCTTTAGCTTAGGTAGTTATTGGTGTTGTTAGTTATGGTTGGATTTAAGGAGTTTGAGCGTGAGTGGAAGGGTAAGGAGGGTACTATTGCTGATGCATTGAAGAGGTTACTCGGTAGGGAGAAGCCGTTAAGGTATAGGTTAGCTATGGCTCACTACAAGATAAACACTATGATTAAGAGGTTGGAGGTCTATCTTGAGAGGTTGAAGTCTAGGGATCAAGCACTCTTTGAGAGGGTCGTTGATGCGTTAATGAGTAAGGACAACACTAGAGCTGTAATGTATGCTAACGAGATTGCTGAGTTAAGGAAGATTGCTAAGTCCTTACTAATGGTTCAGGTAGCTCTAGAGCACGTATCATTAAGGATTGAGTCAATAAGGGAGGTCGGTGATATAGTGACTTACTTAGGGCCGATAGTTAGTGTCGTTAAGGATGTTAGGGCAGCAATCAAGACTGTACTACCAGAGCTTGGCGTAGAGCTTGGAGAGGTTCAGGACATACTTCAGGAGACATTAATGGAGGCTGGACACATCATAGGTTATGGTGATGTAACGTTAACACCATCACCTGAAGCTAAGAAGATTCTTGAGGAAGCTAAGATAGTTGCTGAGCAGAGAATGAAGGAGTCATTCCCAGCACTACCATCAGCTATACCTACACCAGAGAGTGAAGAGAAGAGTGTTGAGGCTAACCCATAGGTAACTCTTTTTTAGTGTGAAAAGCTGATACATTTTTAATTAGACCTAGACTAAGTCTTTCGGGTTACCTAAGTGGAGTTTAACCTAGTAGTAATTCATGAACCAGGACCCGAGAACTATAGCTGGGCTAGGAATCAGATAAGGCAGATTCTGGGACCAAACATAATATTTGTATCAGCTTATCAATCAGTTATACTATATAAAGTAGATATCGACCCCCATGAAGCAGCTAGTAAGGTTAGGGAGGTATTGATAGGTTCATCAACACCAATAATTAGGGTAGTACCTGTTGATTATGTTACCGAACCCCTCATTAATGAGGTCATTGATGCTGTTAAGAAGTTAGTGCCTAAGATCGGTACTAATGAGACCTTCAGAATAACCCTTGAGGGTCACTTAATGAGTCAAAAGAGTGATGGTAGCTTGGTCAGAATGCACACTATTGATGCTATAAGAGAGATAGCTAAGTATGTAGATAGACCTGTTGACTTGAAGAACCCCTCATGGGTGATATACATCAGGGTAGTTAAGTATATGAGAGTTAGGAGGAAAGCAACAATATCGCTAGTTAAACCTGAAGAGATAGCGCGTATATCTCCTTAACACTACTCTATGATGTGATACTTCCTAACCCTACCTTCACGCCTGAGAATGGTTAAGGCCTTAGCTGCCTTAGCGAAAGCCTCTCTAGGCTTTAAGGATATGCCGACACCAACCTTCACGTTATCATATGCTGTCATAACCTTGACCACGTAATCCATATTCCTACTTGAAGTTATAGCTACTACATTATCACCGCCTAAATACTGAACTAAAGCCCTATCCTTTAAGTTCTTAAGTAAGTGGGATATGTATGACATAATACCTATGTAGGAATTCACTACACCATCTCTTAGGGTTGATTCAGTAAAGTAGTTTAGGTCGGCATGAGCTACTACTAATGGTTCATACTCTTCACACCTAGCTATGTAGTCTATATCTAAGTCCCTACTACACTTATTTATCGCTTCGATCACGTCCCCACAACAAGCTCTAATAACTATTGGTGTTGGTGAGTACCTCATCAATAATTCACGTAATGTCTGAGTGAACTCATCAATATCTATATCTGGTGGTAGGAGTACTAACTGTATATCGTACCTTAAAGGTAACGCCATACCATCGTAATCCTTACTTAACGATTGTATGGCCTCATAAAGTCTAGACTGTACTAGCTGTATTAACCACTCTCTATCACTACCTAAGGACTCGGTCCACTCTCTATATCCTTGAAGTATTAATAGTACGGCGTATGTCATTAAGATCACTCAATGATCAGTAGTTCACCCTTAAACTCCTTACGGTCTAATTCCCTAAACCTCTTAACGAGCTTTACAGCAGCTTCAACAGCCCTCCTAGCGTAATCCTCAACACGTTCTAATGCCTGCATTCTTGATGCACCAGGACCTATAATGCCTAAGGTTACGGGCTTACCGAACTCTAGTCCTAAATCCATAATTTTCCTAGCAGCTTGGTGTGCTACTACCTCATCATGCTTAGTTTCACCTTGAATTACTGCTCCTAAAGTAACTACGGCATCAACGTCATCCTTACTCAATAACTTCTTAACCGCTAGAGGTATCTCGAAAGTACCTGGTACTTTAATGACGTAACGTACTTCAGCACCTAAGAATTTAGCGTGATTTAGAGCTTTCTGCAACATTAGGTAGGTTATGTCGTAATTAAATTCAGCAACTACTATACCTAACCTAACCTCACCACTCAATAAGAGCACCACTAGTTAGAGTAATCTCAAGATTTAAACTCTATAGCTTTAACAAGTAGATCTTAGCTAGTAAGCCTCCATGCATGACCCGGAAGCTCTTAACCACATCAACACCTACACTTCTTATTGCTTCATCCATGGCCTTATGGGCAGCAGTTATTAATGATAAGTAAGAACCACTAAATAACTCCTTAACCACCTTAAGAAAACTCCTATAGAAGAGAGGTATCTTTTTAGGGTTATGGAATCTCATACCGTAAGGTGGGTTTAGAGCTATATGCTTAACATTATCTACATCCACACTTTCGTAAGTCTTTGATAACGTTGAATCACCTACAATGAACTTAATGGAATCGGATACACCACTAATTAATGCATTTAACTTAGCGCCTTCAATATGCTTACTGCTTACATCTATGCAGTAAGCAAACTCATTACTTAACCTTACTTCATTCAATACCTTAAGTAGTACATTCATCTCATTAAATCTATCGTATATCTTAAGTTTCCTATAAGCAAAATCCTGCCTGAAAAATACTGTTGGGTATCTCCTAGCCCTATGTATTGCCTCAATAACTATCGTACCACCACCACACATAGGGTCCATGAAGTATTTACTACCGTCATAACCTGTAAGCCTAACCAGTACACTAGCTAGGGTAGTCTTTAATGCTGCTGGATGGTCATAGACTCTATATCTCCTTCTATGTAGTGAATCACCTGATGTATTAATGCCTAGTATCAATTCATCGTTTCTAACTAATGCATAGATCTCTACATCAGGACTTTCTAGATTAACCCTCAGTCTAACACCTAGACTGTCTAGGTAGGACTTAATGACTCCTGATCCAACGACTCTAGCGACATCTATACTAGTGAAGTCATGCTTGCCTACCCTTTCAGCTCTAACAGCAAAAGTTGATTCCCTATCCATGAATTCAGTGTAGTCAACACTACTAGCTAGCTTCTCAATATCGCCTAAATCGTTGAACCTCTCCCTAAGTAGGAGTACAAATAGTTTATTGACTGTCTTGAGCATGAAATTACCTAAATATATAAAATCAGTTGATGCGTCGAAGAACACCTTACCAATATCGATTTTAATGTTGGACGCGTTGAACTCTCTTAACTCGTCAGCTACTACCTCCTCAATCCCTAAAGTTGAGGTTACGAAGTACTTCATTAGCTAAGATCCCTTAGCATATCTAGCTTAGGTACTTAAATAGGGTATTCACATGTTAAAGTTTTTTCTGGCTAGAGCTCCCCAATTTATGGGTTTATGTGATGAATTCTAACTGTAGCGATATTGATGAATTAAGGAGGATAATAGAGCAGAAGACTAGAGAGTTAAGTAGGGAGATTGTGAGGGTTAAGGAGGTCAATACGTCATCACCTCACGGTATATACATATACGATCCTAAGAATGATGAATGGGTACTCGTCCAGAAGGACGGAGATCACTTTAAACCATTTATGAATGGTTACTACGTTATTTACTTTGACAATACCAAATGCCCTGCTTGTAGAAAATACGATAAGGACTGGTTCCCCTACGTAAGGGAGGAGGGAAGTAAGTTACCTAGTTATTGCTTCGTAATCATATTATGCGAGTGGTTCGCAGGTATGTGTAAGTCTGAGGCAGCTAGTAAGAGCTTTAGACACTACGATATTCACGCATCACCCACTACATTACTTATGTATTATAAGGATGGTAAGAACATCTATCAGGAAAAGCATGAGGGATACCTAAACAGGGACGAGTTGAGGGTTATTGTAGGGGACTTCTGTAATAGAGCATTAAAGGCTGAAAGAGGGGAGAAGGTAGAGCCTCCACGTAGGAGGATTGAGAATGAATTAATAGTACTCTTAAAGAAGCTCTTAGAAATGGGGGGTAAGCCGTGACGGAATTTGATCCTTACAGGATTAGGGAGGACTTCCCGGTACTTAAGCGTAGGATTAGGGGTAGACCACTAATATACTTTGATAATGCAGCAACAACATTAAAGCCTAAGCAGGTTGTTGCTGCAATCGCTAAGTACTACTTATTCTATAGTGCTAACGTACATAGAGGATTTCATACATTAAGCCAGGAAGCCAGTGAGGAGTTTGAGAGAGCTCACGAAGTAATAGCTAAGTTCATCGGTGCCAACTCATGGGAGGAAGTAGTACTAACTTATAACTCAACTGAAGCTTTAAACCTAATAGCTTACACTTGGGGCTTAAGGAATGTAGGTAAGGACGACGAGATAATAATAACAGTTATGGAGCACCACAGCAATATGCTTCCATGGAGGAACTTAGCGAGACTTGTGGGTGCCAAGGTTAAATACGTAGACATAAAGGATGACGGAACACTAAATTATGAGCAGTTAGAGAAGCTGATAAGTAAGAGAACCAAGGTTGTTGCTGTTACTATGATGAGTAATGTCTTAGGTACTATTAATGATGTTAAGAGGATTGCTAAGCTTGCTCATGAGGTTGATGCTGTAGTTGTTGCTGATGGTGCTCAAGCTGTACCCCACATGCCTGTAAATGTTAAGAATCTAGACATAGACTTCCTAGCATTCAGTGGACACAAAATGCTAGGACCAACAGGTACGGGAATATTGTGGGGGAGAAAGGAATTCTTAGAAGGACTTGAACCCTTCAAATCTGGTGGTGACACTATTAAGGATGTGACATTGGATGGTGTCATATGGCATGATCTACCATGGAGGTTTGAAGCAGGAACTCCACATATTGCTGGTATGATAGGACTTGCAGCAGCTGCTGAATACCTCATGCGTTTAGGTATGGAGAATGTTAGGAAACATGAGAAAGAGCTAGTAGGGTACGCATTAAAGAGGCTTAAGGAGTTAGGTGATGAGGTAGAGGTTTACGGACCTAAGGATCCAAGTATTAGAGGTGGAGTTATTACATTTAATGTTAAGGGCCTACATCACCATATCGTTGGTAAAGCTTTAGATATGTTCGGTATAGCTGTACGTACTGGAATGCATTGTGCACATCCGCTACACTATAGATTAGGCCTTAAAGGTACAGTTAGAGCTAGCTTCTACATATATAACGTTAAGGAAGAAATCGACGAGCTCATACATGCTTTATCATTCATAATATCACTCAAAGATAGACTAACTAAGGAACCTGTTGAGGATGTATGCACAGGTGGTTAGGCTTTAAATACTTTAATCAATAATACTTAGCAAACCTTTTATTTGGTATCTCAACATGTTCTTGGTACTCAATGATATCATACATATTTCTATTAGGGATTGCTTTAGCGTTATACATTGCTTGGTGTATAGGTAGTAATGATGCTGCAAATCCAACAAACACTGCAGTCGGTTCTGGTGCCCTGAAACTAAATAAGGCTGTATTACTCTTCAGTGCATTTGCGTTTCTTGGTTCAGTTATTCAGGGCTGGATGGTCATCAAGACTTTTGGTAGAGGTATAGCAACTATAAGAAATGTTTTTGACTGTGTTATAGCTTCATTAAGTACTGCTTTATGGATTACACTCGCATCCTATAAGGGCTTACCGATATCTACTACACATTCATCTGTTGGTGCAGTATTAGGTATAGGGCTATCATACTTAGTCTTAGGGTATAGTGAAAGCATTAAGTATGATGTACTAGCTAAGATAGTAACGAGCTGGGTGACATCACCTTTAGGGGCTATTATCTTGGCGTTCCTCCTCTACAAAGCCTTCTCAGTATTAGCATGGAGACTATCCACTATGGGTATTAATGTAAATAAAATATTCAAGGTATTGGTTATTATAGCTTTAGCTTATTCTGCTTACTCTTTTGGAGCTAACGATGTAGGTAATGCCACAGGTGTTTATGTCGCAGTCGTTAATGTTGGTGGTGCCGGCAATCAGGTCTTAGATTTAAGAACAGCAATAATGTTAGCAGCTCTAGGTGCGATAGGTATATCAATAGGTGGGTTCACACTAGGTAAGAGAGTGATAAGAACTGTAGCTTACGGTATTACGAGGCTTGACTACATTACAGGCTCAGCCGCAGGCCTAGCTAACGCGTTAGTAGTCTGGGTATTCACTACGATACCTCTATATGTGTGGGGATGGGGAATGCCTATATCAAAGACTAATGCAGCAGTATCAGCAG